>DASVMH010000287.1:0-3186 GCA_036384455.1 Marmoricola sp.
GCTCACGCAGGCTGAGCACCTGACCGCGGATCAGCCGGGCCACACCCGGCCAGCCGAACAGACCCAGCACGAGGACTTCGTAGAAACCGTTGGGCAGCGGGTCCGAGGAACTACCCGGGAGGTACTTCGCAGCGAGCGCGACCCCGGTCGCGGAGAGCGCCAGCAGCATCAGGGTCTGCGGGAAGGAGAGGGTCAGGTCGATCAACCGGCCGATGGTGGCGTCGACCCAGCCGCCGCTGATCCCCGACACGATGCCCAGGACGGTGCCGATGGTGATCGCCACCAGGGTCGCGGTCAGCGCGATCGTCAGCGAGAACGTGGTGCCGTACCAGAGCCGGGCCAACGTGTCGCGACCGGTCTGCGGCTCGACACCGAGCAGGTGGTGGGCCGAGACACCGCCGAAGTGTGTCTTCGGGATGCCGCCCAAGGACACGTCGAGCAGGTTCTGGTGCAGCGAGTAGGGGTCGAGCACGCCGACCCGGACCAGGATCGGCGCGAGGATCGCGGCGACGCCGTAGAGGATCACGACGGCCAGCGCGATCATCGAGCCCTTGTCGCGGCGGAACCTGATCACCGCCAACTGGGTCGGCGAGAGCCCCGCAACCTTGTTCATGCCACTGTCGTCAGGTTCCTCGCCGGGGATGAGCGGCGTACCGCCGAACCCCTCAAGCTGGGATTCCTGCATCGACATGGGCACCTCGAGATCGTCGGCGATAACGTGGGTTGGTCGGCGCAGGGATCGCCTGCACCGGACGCGACTCTAGGTGATCTGGGCCGCACGAGCGGTCACCGACGGGTAACGATCTGGACACGACCGATTCCGTGAGGTGTCCCGAACCTCAGCTGTCCGGCAGGAGATCCTTCGCCGGAGCCGCGTCCACACCGGCTTCTTTGCGCTGCTGGGCCGAGATCGGGGCGGGTGCACCGGTCAGCGGGTCGTGCCCGCCGCCGCTCTTGGGGAACGCGATCACCTCGCGGATCGAGTCCGCTCCGGCGAGGAGGGCGGTGATCCGGTCCCAGCCGAGGGCGATGCCGCCGTGCGGCGGGGCACCGAAGGCGAACGCGTCGAGCAGGAAGCCGAACTTCTCCTGGGCCTCCTCCTCGGAGAGCCCCATCACCTTGAACACGCGCTTCTGGATGTCGTTGCGATGGATACGGATCGAGCCACCGCCGATCTCGTTGCCGTTGCAGACGATGTCGTAGGCCCAGGCGAGTGCGTTGCCGGGGTCGGCGTCGAAGTTGTCGAGGTCCTTCGGGCTGGTGAACGCGTGGTGTACTGCGGTCCAGGCGCCGGCACCCACCGCGACGTCGCCGGCCGCGACCGCGTCCGAGGCCGGCTCGAACAAGGGCGCGTCGACGACCCACACGAAGCTCCACGCGCTCTCGTCCAACAGCCCGCCGCGACGACCGATCTCCAGTCGGGCAGCACCGAGCAGCCCACGACTCGCCTTGACCGGACCGGCGGCGAAGAAGACGCAGTCTCCGGGCTTCGCGCCGACGTGGGCGGCGATGCCGTCACGTTCGGCGTCGGAGATGTTCTTGGCCACCGGGCCGGTGATCTCCACCGAGCCGTCCTCGGCCTCCTTGAACAGCAGGTACGCCAGGCCCTTGGCCCCGCGCTGCTTGGCCCACTCCTGCCAGGCGTCGAGTTGTTTCCGCGGTTGGCTCGCTCCCCCGGGCATGACGACCGCCCCGACGTACTCGGACTGGAAAACGCGGAATGGGGTGTCTCGGAAGAACTCGGTGCAGTCGACGAGCTCCTGGCCCATGCGCAGGTCGGGTTTGTCGGAGCCGAACCGCGCCATCGCCTCGGCGTAGGTCATCCGATCGATCGGGGTGGGGACGTCGTAGCCGATGAGCTTCCACAGCGCGACCAGGATCTCCTCGGTCAGGGCGATCACGTCGTCCTGGTCGACGAAGCTCATCTCCACGTCGAGCTGGGTGAACTCCGGCTGCCGGTCGGCACGGAAGTCCTCGTCGCGGTAGCAACGCGCGATCTGGTAGTAGCGCTCCATGCCACCGACCATCAACAGTTGCTTGAACAGTTGCGGACTCTGCGGCAGGGCATACCAGCTGCCCGGGCGGAGCCGTGCGGGCACGACGAAGTCGCGGGCACCCTCGGGCGTGGACCGGGTCAGCGTCGGCGTCTCGATCTCGACGAAGTCGTGCGCGTCCAACACGTCGCGGGCTGCCTTGTTGACCTTGCTGCGCAGGCGGATCGCAGCAGCGGGCGCGGGACGACGTAGGTCGAGGTAGCGGTACTTCAGTCGCGCCTCCTCGCCGACCTCGCCCGCTTTGAAGGACGCAGCCTCATCAATGGGGAACGGCAGCGGCGCCGCCTCGCTGAGCACCTCGACGGAGTCGGCGACCACCTCGATGTCACCGGTCGCGAGGTTGTCGTTGGTGGCGCCCTCCTTGCGGGCGACCACCTCGCCGACGACCTTGAGGCAGAACTCACTGCGCAGGTGGTGGGCGACCTCCTCGTCGCGGACGACCACCTGCACGACGCCGCTGGCATCGCGCAGATCCAGGAACGCCACCCCTCCGTGGTCGCGCCGGCGGGCCACCCAGCCGGCGAGGGTCACGGTCTGTCCGACGTTCTCGGCACGCAGGGTGCCGGCGTCGTGGGTGCGGATCACTGGAGGAGCTCCTTCATGTGGTCGACGATGTCGTCAAGAGGTACTGCGGTCTGGTCGCCGGTGTCCATCGATTTGATCTGGCCGACGCCCGCCTCGAGGTCGCGCTCACCGAGCACGACAACGTACGGCGCACCGGACCGGTCGGCCGCCTTCATCGCGCCCTTGAGCCCGCGCCCGCCGAAGGCCTGGTCGGCGCGCAGGCCGGCCCGTCGCAACTCGGTGGCCAGCTCGGCGACCTTCGTACGGGCAGCGCCCAGCGGGACCAGGAACACGTCGAGACGGTGCTCGGGGCCAGGGTGCAGCCCCTCCGCCTGGCAGGCGAGGTAGGTCCGGTCGAGACCGAGGCCGAAGCCGATGCCGGACAGCTCCTGACCGCCCAGCTCGGCCATCAGGCCATCGTAACGACCGCCGCCACCGATCCCCGACTGCGCGCCGAGGCCGTCGTGGACGAACTCGAACGTCGTGCGGGTGTAGTAGTCGAGCCCTCGCACCATCCGGGGGTTGATCGTGTAAGCGGTGCCGTGGAGATCGAGCAGGGCGCGCACCT
>DASVMH010000288.1:0-6286 GCA_036384455.1 Marmoricola sp.
CGTGCTTGAAAGGAACACCCGTGGACAACGACGTACTCCGGCAGGCGCCGCTCTTCAGCGCGCTCGACGACGAGGCCGCCGCAGCGCTGCGCTCGTCGATGAGTGAGACCCGGCTGCGTCGCGGCGAGGTGCTCTTCCGCGAGGGCGACAGTGGCGATCGTCTCTACATCGTCACCGACGGCAAGGTGAAGCTCGGTCGCACCTCCTCGGACGGCCGCGAGAACCTGCTCGCGATCCTCGGCCCGGGCCAGATGTTCGGCGAACTCGCCCTCTTCGACCCCGGCCCGCGCTCGGCGACGGTGACCGCGGTGACCGAGGCGCACTTCCTCTCGCTCTCCCACGACGACATGCTGCGCTGGCTGACCGGCCGGCCCTCCGTCGCGCTCGGCCTGCTGTCCCAGCTCGGCGCCCGGCTGCGCAAGACCAACGACGCGGTCGCCGACCTGGTCTTCTCCGACGTTCCGGGCCGGGTCGCCAAGGCCCTGCTCGACCTGGCCGACCGTTTCGGCCGCACCGCCGACGACGGCGTACACGTGCACCACGACCTCACCCAGGAGGAGTTGGCCCAGCTCGTCGGTGCCTCCCGCGAAACCGTCAACAAGGCCCTGGCCGATTTCGCCTCCCGCGGCTGGCTCCGCCTCGAGCCCCGCTCCGTCGTGATCATGGACGTCGAACGGATGAAGCGCCGCGCCCGTTGAGTTGCGCCCCGGTGGGTGGGGGCTGATGCGGTTTTCGGGCAATTGTTGAGTTGTGACACTCATTCGCGCGATTCACATGTCACAACCCCGCAATTGCCCGTCAATAGCCAGGGAAGTGGAGCCGCCACTCGTCGGACAGGACGGGGCGTGGTCGCCAGCCCCGGGCAATGAGTCGTTCACGCACCCTGGTCACCGTCTGCTCCGGGGTTCGAAAGACCCCCGATGCCGTCACCACGACCATCTGCCAATCGTCGCGATCGAACTCCTCGCGCCGGCGCAGGTCGTTCTCCCACCGCTCGATCCGTTCAACATGTTCTCGCCCGTCGTACTCGATCAACAGCTTCACCCCCGGATAGGCGAGCTCGCTGCGTCGTCGAACCCGCCCGTTTGAACGAAACGGGTAATTCACCTCAGGCTCAGGGAGGCCGGCCAGCACCAGCAGCATCCGCAGCCGGGACTCCATCGGCGAATCCACGCCGGCTCTGACGTAGTGCGCAGCTCGTCCAGCCGACCACGCGTGGTGTCGCCCCTCTCTCGCGAATTGCATGCACGCGTCTCGGAGCGCTTCCGGCTCCAAACCGAGGATCCGAGCCATCGCATCACCCACCACCACCAACTCCACGAGAGGCAGAACTCCGGCGAGCTCGAGAAATGTCCGATGCGGATGCGAGATCGGCAAACCATCAACCTGTACGACCGCCGGCACCTCCTCGGTCGTCACGTGAGGTTGGATCCCGAGCCGGTGGCAACGATGCGGAGCCTCGAGCACAGTCACGTGGACATCTGGCACGTGCGGGACCGGGACCCCATGCACCAGGGCCGCCGAGTGATGACTGAGGAACGCCGGACCGTTCTGCAGCATCACTGCCGCCGCTTCGCGGATCCAGGGCCGCGATGTTTCGGAGCTGACGTACACGCCCCGAAATACCCGCACGAACCGTTGCGTGCGCAAGTCTCCTGGCGCGATCCCCGCGGTGAGAGCGGCGGCTCGGGTGAACGGTTGCGAGATGTCGAAGTCGCTCATGCCCAACGACAATGCGCACTCGAACGGTCACTGTCGCGGGCAGTACGTCAAGCTGTGGAAAAGCGTAGCCCGAATCACCCTGTGGACGCTGAATGGTCAATTGCGGGGTTGTGACGTCACTCCTGTCCGATCAGGTGTCACAACCCAACAATTGCCCGATTCAGGCACCCACCAGATACGCGAGCTGGGCACGTACGGAGAGCTCGGCGGCGGGCCAGAGGATGGGGTCGACGTCGGCGTAGACGATCTCCACGACCTGGCGCGGGAGGTTCTCTGGTGCGGGAGCCTCGATCGCGGAACCATCCGAGGAACCGGCCCCGGTCAGGGCACCGAGGGCGGCGCGGACCTGCTCGAGGCGCTCGTGGCGGTGCGCGATGTAGTGGTCGAGGACCGCCAGGGCGTCGTCGATGACCGGGCCGTGGCCGGGCCAGATCGTGGCGATCTCGTTGGCGTCGGCGAGGGCGTGCAGGCGATCGAGCGAGTCGAGGTACGCGCCGAGCTCGCCGTCAGGATGGGCGACGACCGTGGTGCCGCGACCCAGCACCGTGTCGCCGGTGAGGACCGCGCGCTCTGCGGGGATCAGGAAGGACAGCGAGTCGGCGGTATGGCCCGGCGTGCCGACCACGTGCACTTCCAGCCCGTCCACGGAGACCACATCCCCCGCACTGAGGCCCTCGTCGCCCAGCCGGTACGCCGGGTCGAGGGCCCGGACGCCACACCCCATCCGCTCGGCGAATTCACGCGCGGCCTCCGAGTGGTCGATGTGGTGGTGGGTCAGCAGGACGGCGGCCACATCGCCGGCGGCGGCAGCCACGGCATCGAGATGGCCGGGGTCGGGCGGTCCGGGGTCGATCACGATCGAACGGCGCGCCCCCGGCTCACGCAACACCCAGGTGTTGGTCCCGTCGAGGGTCATCATGTTGGCGTTGGGCGCGAGAACGCACTGCGCGCGCTCACCGAACGAGCCGCCCTGCCAACTCATGCCCAGGTCACCCGCGCCCCTCGAGCAGCGGCCGGAGATAGTCGGGCATCGAGAGCATGTCGACGCCGTCCTCCTGCACGAGCGAGGGCGTGAACATGTCCACGCGGCGCCCACGGGCGGCCGCGAGCACATCGGCCACGGTCGAGGACTGGCCGACCTCCAGACAGGTGAAGTACGTCGGGGGCAGCATGAACATGTCGCCCTCGTCGACGACATCGGCCGCAGCGAGAGCCGAGCGCCACTCGACCGAGGACGACTCGGTCGACACGTCGCGGGTGCGCTGGCCCTCCGGCAGGGCGGCGACGAAGAACCAGGTGCGGTAGCGCCGCGGCTCGAAGACCGGGGTCAGCCACCCCGACCAGGCGCCGAGGAGATCCGTGCGCAACACGAGACCACGCCGCGAGAGGAACTCGGTGAACGCCAGGTCACGGGCCTCGAGCGCCTGCCGGTCGGCCTCCCAGTCGTCTCCGGTCGTATCGGCGACCACCTCGTCCTCGGACGGTCCGGCGAGCAGGACGCCGGACTCCTCGAAGGTCTCCCGTACCGCCGCGCACACGAGCGCCCGCGCTGTCGCCTCGTCCGACCCGAGTTGCTCGGCCCACTGAGAAGCAGCCGGTCCGGCCCAGGCGATGGTCGCGTCGAAGTCGCGCGGGTCCACCCCGCCACCGGGGAACACGCACATCCCGGCCGCGAACGCCATCGACGCCTGCCGGCGCAGGAGGTAGACCTCGGGGCCGTCGGAGCCGTCGCGCATGAGCACCACCGTCGCGGCGTTGCGCGGTTCGGCGGGAGTACGCGCCCCGCTCTCGAACTCGCGCGCCTGCGACACCAGGTTCTCCGGAAGCGCGATCCTCACGCTTCAACCATCAGCTCGACCTCGACCGGGGCGTCGAGCGGGAGAACGGGAACGCCGACCGCCGACCGCGCGTGCCGGCCCGCGTCGCCGAACACCTCTCCGAGGAGCTCGGAGACGCCGTTGGCCACCAGCGGCTGGCCGGTGAAGTCCGGGGTCGACGCGACGAAGGCGACCACCTTGACGATGCGCTTGATCGTCCCGAGCGAGCCGAGTTCGGCGCGTACGGCCGCGAGCGCGTTGAGACCGCACTGGCGCGCGCACTCGACGGCCTCCTCCTGGGTGACCTCGCCACCGACCTTCCCCGTGTGCAGCAATTGACCGTCGCGCATGGGCAGCTGGCCCGAGGTGAAGATGTGGTTGCCGCTGCGTACGGCAGGCACGTACGCCGCCACCGGTGCCGGCACCTCCGGCACGGTCAGACCGAGCTCCGCCAACCGCTCCTCGGGCGTGGCCATCAGTCGTCCTTCGGCTTCTTCAGGAAGGCGACCAGGCCGCCCTGGTCGTTCTGGAGGACGTGGACGAGCTCCCAGCCCATCTCGCCGAAGTTGTTGAGCATCATGGTCTCGTTGTGGAGCGGAATCGGCGCCACCTGGTACTCCCACTTGGTCATGGCTTCACCATAGGACCTCAGTCGGGCTGCGCGGTCAGCGGTTGCGAGGCTGCAATTGCGGGGTTGTGACACTCGATCCCGGCGGACAAGTGTCACAACCCCGCAATTGCCCGAGCGTGACCAGCCACCGGATCTGGTTGAAGACGAAATAATCCCGGCGAGGAGACCGTTGTGCCCGACATGACTTCTGAGACCGACGTCCGTCCACGTCTGGCCATCCTGGTGGCCAGCACCCGTCCGGGCCGCCAGGGCATCGCCGTCGCGGAGTGGTTCCGCGCCGAGGCCGAGAAGCACGGCGGCTTCGACATCGACTTCATCGATCTCGCCGAGGTGAACCTGCCGTTCCTCGACGAGCCGAACCACCCGCGCTTCAAGACCTACGAGCACGACCACACCAAGGCGTGGAGCGCGCGCATCGAGGCCGCGGACGCGTTCGTGTTCGTCACCCCGGAGTACGACTACTCGATGTCGCCGGTGCTGCTCAACGCGCTGCAGTACCTCGCCTCGGAGTGGCACTACAAGCCCGCCGGGATCGTCAGCTACGGCGGCGTCTCCGCGGGCCTGCGCTCCGCGCAGATGACCAAGTCGGCGTTGACCGCGCTGAAGATCTTCCCGATCGCCGAGGCGGTGTCGCTGCCGTTCTTCACCCAGTTCATCGATGACGGCGTCGTGCATCCCAACGAGGTGATGACCGACTCGGCTGCCGTCGTCCTCGACGAGCTCGCGAAGGTCGAGGCCGCGCTGCGCCCGCTGCGTCAGGGGTGACCGACAGCCGGGGGTACGTTGACCGCATGCCCCCGGAGATCCTGTGGACACCGTCCGACAACCAGCAGTGCCGGCTGACGGAGTTCCAGAGGCAGATCGCCGCCGGCGGCGGACCGGCCACGGAGTCGTACGACGACCTCTGGCGCTGGTCGACCACCGACCTCGACGCCTTCTGGCTCGCCGTGTGGCGCTGTTTCGACATCCCCACCGACGTCGCACCGACCGTCGCGCTGGCGGACGCTTCGATGCCCGGGGCGCAGTGGTTCCCCGACGTACGCCTCAACTACGCCGAGGCGATGCTGCGCCTCCCGGGTCGCGGCGACGACGACGTCGTGGTGATCGCGCGCTCGCAGTCGCGCGACGAGGTCACTCTCACCGCCACGCAGTTGCGTGACCTGGTGGCCCGCGTACGCGCCGGACTGCTCCGCGCCGGCGTCGGTCCCGGCGACCGCGTCGCGGCGTACTCCCCGAACATCCCCGAGACCCTCGCCCTCCTTCTCGCCACGGCGAGCCTCGGCGCGATCTTCTCCTCCTGCGCCCCGGAGTTCGGCACCCAGAGCGTCACCGACCGCTGGAGCCAGATCCAGCCGAAGGTGCTGCTCGCCGTCGACGGCTATATGTACGGCGACAAGCCGATCGACCGTCGTGACGAGGTCGCCGGCATCGTGGCCTCCCTGCCGAGCCTCGAGACCGTCGTCCACCTCCCCTACCTCGACGGGTGGAGTGCGCACGCGGTCGCCCCGGCGACCACTTCCGCACTCGACCTCGTCTCCTGGGACGACTTCACCGCCGAGACCGGGCCTCTCGAGTTCGCGCGAGTGCCCTTCGACCACCCGCTCTACATCCTGTTCTCCTCCGGCACGACCGGGCTGCCCAAGCCGATCGTGCACGGCCACGGCGGCATCACGATCGAGCACCTCAAAGCGCTCGCGCTGCACCACGACCTCGGCCCGGACGACCGCTTCTTCTGGTTCTCCACGACCGGCTGGATGATGTGGAACTTCCTCGTCTCCGCACTCGGGGTCGGCTCGACCATCGTGATGTTCGACGGCAACCCCGGGGCACCCGACGTCTCGATGCTGTGGCGGATGGCGGCCGAGACCGGCGTGACCTACTTCGGCACGAGCGCACCGTTCCTGCTGCAGTGCCGCAAGGTCGGCATCGTCCCGCGCGAGATCGTCGACCTCGGCGCCCTGCGCGGCATCGGCTCCACCGGGGCACCACTGCCGGTCGAAGGGTTCCGCTGGGTCTACGACGCGGTCACCACGGACGCACAGCTCGGCTCGCTCTCGGGCGGCACCGATGTCTGCTCCGGTTTCGTCGGGTCGGCGCCCACGCTTCCGGTCACGGC
>DASVMH010000289.1:0-9103 GCA_036384455.1 Marmoricola sp.
GTCGATCGTCGGCACGCGCCACGGCTCCGAGCCGTTGGCGAGGTAGCCGTCGGAGAGCAGCAGCACGGGGGTGCGGTAGGTGACGGCGATGCGGGCCGCCTCCACCGCGGCGGCGAAGCAGTCGCCGGGCGACTGCGGGGCCACCACGGGGACGGGCGCCTCGCCGTTGCGACCGAACATCGCCTGCAGCAGGTCGGCCTGCTCGGTCTTCGTCGGCAGACCCGTGGACGGGCCGCCGCGCTGGATGTCGATGACGACCAGCGGCAGCTCGGTCATCACCGCGAGGCCGATCGTCTCCGACTTCAGCGCGATGCCCGGGCCGGACGTGGTGGTCATCCCGAGTGATCCGGCGAACGAGGCACCGAGCGCGGCGCCGATGCCGGCGATCTCGTCCTCGGCCTGGAAGGTCGTGATCCCGAACTTCTTGTGCTTGGACAGCTCGTGGAGGATGTCGGAGGCCGGGGTGATCGGGTAGGTGCCGAGGAAGATCGGCAGCCCGGACTGCACGCCCGCCGCGACCAGGCCGTACGCCAGGGCGAGGTTCCCGGAGATGTTGCGATACGTGCCGGGCGTCATCGGTGCCGGCTTGATCTCGTAGCGCACCGCGAACGTCTCGGTGGTCTCACCGAAGTTCCAACCGGCCTTGAACGCCGTGATGTTGGCGTCGCGGATGTCCGGCACCTTGGCGAACCGCTTGGTGAGGAAGTCGGTGGTCGTCTCGGTCGGACGGCCGTACATCCACGACAGCAGGCCGAGCGCGAACATGTTCTTCGCGCGAGCGGCGTCCTTGCGGGAGAGCCCGAACTCCTTGACCGCCTCGACGGTCATCCCGGTCAGGTCGATCACCGACAGGTTGTACTCCTGGGCCAGCGACCCCGGCCCTTCGTCTTCGAGCGGGTTGGCGTCGTAACCGGCCTTGGTGAGGTTGCGCGCGGTGAAGTCGTGGGAGTCGACGATGATCGCCGTCCCCTTCTTCATGTCCCCGAGGTTCGCCTTCAACGCGGCGGGGTTCATCGCCACGAGCACGTCGGGCGCGTCGCCGGCGGTGAGGATGTCGTGGTCGGCGAAGTGGACCTGGAAGGACGACACGCCGGGCAGCGTGCCCTGTGGCGCCCGGATCTCCGCGGGGAAGTTGGGGAACGTCGACAAGTCGTTGCCGAACGCCGCCGACTCCTGGGTGAACCGATCACCGGTCAGCTGCATGCCGTCCCCGGAGTCGCCCGCGAACCGGATGATCACCCGGTCGAGCTGTTGCACCTGCTTGGTCACGCCCTGCGCCTTCTCTCTGCGCGTCTGCCTCGGGAAGTCTGTGCCCGGTCGCCGCGTGGCTCCCGGGCGGTTCTCGCCTGTGCGGTACGCCCACAGCGTAGTCGAAATAGAACACGTTCTACACGTGGGTTCGCACACACCGCTCCTGCGCGCGAACGGGTCGACTGCTGCGGCTGCACCGCCCGTTCACGATAGCCCCCGCCCTGTGGCGACCGGAGGCGTCTCAGCCGAATCCGACCCAAGGTGACCGGGATCACCCGACACGCTGTAATCATCCTCAATTTCGTATGTATAGTGGTTTACTAGAGATAAGCCCAAAGACCCGAACCATCGGGCCCGAACGAGGAGTTCCCATCGTGACCACCCATCAGCGCCGCCCGTGGCGCACCATCACCGCTCTCTCCGCAGCCGGCCTCGCGGCCACCGCGCTCACGGCCTGCGCCGGCGCGTCGGCGAGCAGCTCCGGCGGTAAGGACTCGGTGAGCATCGCCGGGTTCTCGGTCATGCAGACCGCCAACAAGCAGGTGATCTCGGACTTCCAGAAGACCTCCGCCGGCAAGGGGGTCACGTTCAAGCAGTCGTACGGCGCCTCCGGCGACCAGGCACGCGCGGTGATCGGCGGCCTCCACGCCGACGAGGTACACCTCTCCCTCGAGCCCGACGTCACCAAGCTCGTCGACGAGAAGCTGGTGTCGTCGAGCTGGAAGGACAACGCGAACAAGGGGATCCTGACCCAGTCGGTCGTGGCCTTCGCGGTGCGCAAGGGCAACCCCAAGCACATCGAGAGCTGGGCCGACCTGATCAAGCCCGGCGTGAAGATCGTGACGCCGAACCCCGGCTCGTCGGGCTCCGCGAAGTGGAACATCCTCGCCGCGTGGGGTCAGGAGATCGCCAATGGCGGCACGGAGGCCGACGCCCAGGCGTACATGAAGAAGCTCGTGAACAACGTCGTCGCCCTCCCGGGCAGCGGGCACGACGCCACCACCGCCTTCGAGGGCGGCACGGGTGACGTGCTGCTCACGTACGAGAACGAGGCGATCGAGGCCCGTCAGGCCGGCGCCGACTTCGACTACATCGTTCCGGCGCAGACGCTGCTGATCCAGAACCCGGTCGCGTTGACCGAGGACGCGAGCAGTGCGGCGAAGGCGTTCTTGAAGTTCCAGCTGAGCACTGCGGGCCAGACCGACTACGCGAAGCAGGGCTTCCGTCCGCTCGACCCGAGCATCAAGGTCGACGTCGACGGGGCCAACGACCCGAGCGACCCGTTCCCGCAGCCCAAGACGCTGCTCACCATCGACAAGGACTTCGGCGGCTGGGACGCCGCGAACACGAAGTACTTCGACGAGGACAACGGCATCATCACCAAGATCCTCGCGTCGGCAGGCAAGTCCTGACGATGAGCACCGTGACCGCGTCAAGTGTGACCCTGGGTGCGCCGCGCAAGCGGCGCGCCCGGGCTCACGGACACCTCGGCTCCGGGTCGACCCTCGCGCTCGGTGTCGCCGTCGGATGGTTCAGCCTGCTCGTGCTGATCCCGCTGGCCGCCGTCCTCGTCTCCGCCGGCTCCCATGGCTGGAGCGGATTCACCGACGTCGTGACCAGTTCGCAGACCGCAGCCGCGATCCGGCTCACGGTCGCGCAGGCGGCCGCGGTCACGGTGCTCAACGTCTTCATGGGCACCGCGCTCGCATGGGTGCTCGTCCGTGACCGGTTCTGGGGTCGCCGCCTGCTCGACCTCGTCATCGACGTCCCGTTCGCGCTGCCCACGATCGTGGCGGGCCTGGTCCTGCTCGCGCTCTACGGACAGAAGTCTCCGATCGGGATCAACGTCGCGAACACCCGGTACGCCGTGTTCATGGCTCTCGCCTTCGTGACGCTGCCGTTCGTCGTACGCACCGTGCAACCCGTGCTCGAGACGCTCGAGCACGACGCGGAGGAGGCGGCGGCCTCACTCGGGGCGGGTCGGTGGACGACCTTCCGGCGGATCGTGCTCCCATCCCTGGTGCCTGCGATCACCGCGGGCGCGGCGCTCGCGTTCGCCCGAGCGATCGGAGAGTACGGCTCGCTCGTGCTGCTGTCGGGCAACCTGCCCAACCGCACCGAGGTCGCCTCGGTACGGATCCTGTCCTACATCGAGTCCGGCGATCAGACCGCCGCTGCCGCCGTGGCCGCGATCCTGCTCGTGATCTCACTGGTCGTGATCGTCGCCCTCGACATCGTCTCCCGCCGCAGTTCCGCCGGCGGAATCCGCCCGAGGAGGCAACGCCGTGGCCGCCACGCCTGACACTCTCCGTGATCCCGCACCCGTGCGATGGGGACTGCGCGGGCTCGTGGTCGGGTACGTCGTGCTGCTCGTCGCCTGGCCGACCGCGCTCGTGTTCAAGAACGCCTTCTCCGACGGGGTCGGCGCCTTCCTCGACACGTTCTCCGACCCGGAGGTCTCGCACGCGATCGCCCTCACCGCGACCATCACGGTCTGGGCGGTCCTGATCAACCTCGTCTTCGGCGTGGTCATCTCGATGTTGCTGGTGCGCTACGAGTTCCCCGGCAAGCGACTGCTGTCCGTGCTCATCGACGTCCCACTGTCCATCTCGCCGGTGGTCGTCGGGTTGGCGCTGATGCTGGTCTACAACGGCCGCAACGGTTGGTTCGGGCCGTCGTTGCAGGACGCCGGCGTGCAGATCATCTTCTCCACGCCCGGCATGGTGATGGCGACGGTGTTCGTCGCGCTGCCGTTGGTGATCCGTGAGGTCGTCCCGGTGCTCCAGGAGATCGGCGACGACCAGGAGCAGGCCGCCCGGTCGCTGGGCGCCAATGGTCCGCAGACCTTCTGGCGGATCACGCTGCCGGCCATCAAGTGGGCCATCGTGTACGGCGTCGTGCTCGCCATCGCCCGATCGCTCGGTGAGTTCGGCGCGGTCAAGATCGTCTCGGGCAACATCGTCGGCCAGTCGCAGACGGCGACGCTCTCGGTCGAGCAGGAGTACCAGAACTTCAACCAGCACGCGGCATTCTCGGTCGCCGCCGTCCTCGCGTTGGCGGCCATGCTCTGTCTGGTCGTCGTCGCCATCCTGCGTCCCAAGGAGGAGCAAGCATGAGCATCAAGGTATCCGGCGTCACCCGCCGGTTCGGCGACTTCGTCGCCCTCGACGACGTCAGCGTCGACCTGCCGACAGGACAGTTGACCGCCCTGCTAGGGCCGTCCGGCGGCGGCAAGTCCACGCTGCTGCGGATCATCGCCGGGCTCGAGAGCGCGGACGCGGGCACGGTCGAGATCGAAGGCGTCGAGGCAACCCACCTCCCCCCGCAGAAGCGCAACGTCGGCTTCGTGTTCCAGCACTACGCGGCCTTCAAGCACATGACCGTGGCCAAGAACGTCGCGTTCGGGTTGGAGATCCGCAAGCGCGACAAGGCTGACATCAAGGACAAGGTCGCCGAACTCCTCGACCTGGTGCACCTGAGCCAGTTCGGTGATCGGCTCCCCGCACAGCTCTCGGGTGGTCAGCGACAGCGCATGGCGCTGGCCCGTGCTCTCGCGGTCGAGCCGTCCGTCCTCCTGCTCGACGAGCCGTTCGGTGCTCTCGACGCGAAGGTACGCAAGGAGCTCCGCGACTGGCTGCGCCGCTTGCACGACGAGGTGCCGGTCACGACCGTTTTCGTGACCCATGACCAGGAGGAGGCGCTGGAGGTCGCCGACGAGATCGTCGTCATCAACGAGGGCAGGGTCGAACAGGTCGGCACCCCCGACGAGCTCTATGACGCCCCTGCGAACGACTTCGTGATGAGCTTCCTCGGCCCCGTCACCTCGCTGCGCGGGCAGCTCTATCGTCCGCACGACATCGAAGTCTTCGACCACCCGCGGATCGCCGGCGCGGTCCCGGCGGTCATCGATCGTCAGCTGCGGGTGGGTTTCGAGGTCAGGTTGACCTTGGAACTGCTCGACGACCCGGGCCACGAGCCGCTCACGGTCACGGTCACCCGGGCGACCCAGCGGCATCTCGGGCTGCGCGAGGGCCTCGAGGTGTGGCTGGCCCCGACGCATGGCGCCCCGGCCGTTCCGACGCTGCCGAGATCGGTGGAGCTCGTCGGCTGAACCCCGCACCCGATCGGACCACCTCTGCCGCGGGACGCCTGCATACGCTGCCGGGCGGCCCGCGGCAGGGCTATCGCGAGTGGGGCGCCAGCGTGAGGGTCGCGGGGAGGTCGAGGAACCTTCCGTACGCGCCGGCCTCCTCGGTGAGCGCGGCCAGTTCCGAGGCCGAGAGCTGGCGGTACGGACGTACCTCGAAGTGCAGACCGCGATCGGTCACCGTGCGCGCCGCCAGACCCGCGATCTGACCGTCGATGACGGCAAGACCGAGGCCGGGCTCGCGCCCGCGGGGGTGGTGGCCGGCCGTGTCGACGACCATCCGGCTGTCCTGGTAGCCGCGGTACCACTCGTCGAGCAGGTGCAGCAGGTGCGCGACCGGTTTCCGGGGGGCCTGCGGGGGCTCCTGATCGGCGGCGTGCCAGAAGGTGCGGCCGTCGTGGTCGAAGCTCGCCAGTTCGCCGGCTGCGGCAGCGATACCTTTGCGGACGTCGCCGAGGGGCAGCGTCGCCCAGTATGCGAGGTCGCGCTCGGTCGCCGGGCCGTGTCCGGTGAAGTAGCGCGCGGCGAGCGTGCCCAGCGCCTCCTCGCGGGAGGAGTACGGCGAGGGCGGCACCCGGGCGGCCAGCAAGGCGTACGTCTGGGTCGCCGTCGGGCCCTCGACCCGGGGCGAGCCGCTGCAGATCAGGCCGTCGCCGGCCAAGCGGACCAGGAGCACCATGAGGGTGGTCGAGGACAGGGTGCACCCAGCATCGGCGATGACGGTGGCGAGTTCTTCGCGGGTACGGCCGGGGGCCTCGGCCAAGGCAGCACTGACAACCTCGCCGATCCGATCGGCTTCGGTCTCGCTGACCCCGTGGTCGCGACTGAGCTGCTGCCCGGCCAGGCGCCGGATCCGGGGACCGGTGAGCTCGACGAGCCACGCGGCGTCGTCGCGATGCACCAGATGCCAGGTGGTGCGCAGGACGTGCGTACG
Source organism: Marmoricola sp. (assembly GCA_036384455.1). Classification (GTDB taxonomy): domain Bacteria; phylum Actinomycetota; class Actinomycetes; order Propionibacteriales; family Nocardioidaceae; genus Marmoricola. Next base: position 6,333 of record DASVMH010000289.1, read on the forward strand.
GATCAGCGTCGCATCGGCGAGAAGCTCGTCGAGCCGCGCCTCGCGCCCTGTCGTACGGCACGCGAGCGCCCACGCGGTCTGCCCGAGGTTCTCCGCCTGCACTCCGAGCAGCGTGCTGACCGCTTCGGCCGTGTGGGATGCATGCCGGCCCTCGAAGAGCTGGGACCGGAACCGCCACCGTGCGATCGCCCTGTCGTCGATCCTCACTGCCACACGCTCCGGATCAGGCAGGTCACCGAGAACGGGTCCTGGCCCGTTGTCACGGCGACGACACCGGTGCCCTCGGGCGAGTGCGCATAGAGGGTGCGCGCGGGACCGACCCAGCGACGCCATGCGGCTGCGAAGGCTGCGACATGGTCGGCCCTGTCAGCGAGCGCGCTCGGCACGGTGTGCCAGACCTCGAGGTCGGCGCGGGGGCGTACGGCCGCGGCGAGGCAGCGACCGATCGCCAGTCCTGGTGCCGTCGTGACGCCGCGCGAGATCACGTAGCGGGGCTGCGTCATCGGGGACGTCGCCTCATCGAAGGCTTGCGCGAACAGCGCTGATCCGGCCTCGTCGGTGCGCAGCGTGATCGCCAGCGAGCCGTCGGGTCGTGGCGTGACGTCGAGTGCTTCGGAGCCGTCGTGCGTGCGCCCGGACTCCTTCAGGCCGTCAGCGATCGCGGCGGCGACGAGAGGCAGGGTGACCCGCTGTCTGCTCAGCGCCCGCAGCCGGGCGCGGCCGAGAAGGTACGCCCCGATGCCGGCGCCGACGAGAACGAGGAGGGCGGGTGCGGCATTCGCGAGTGCGGTGCCGAGAATCACCGCGAGGACGAGGCCGGCGATCACCGGGGCGGTGGCGGCCACGTGCGCGGAGGCCGGGACCGCGATCCTGGTGTCGTAGGGCACCAGTCCGGCCTTGTCGTCGAGCACCTCGGCCGGCGCGTGGGTGGACGGGTCGGGGATGACTCGGACGACGTGTCTGACGACATCGGCGTACGCGGGCACGCGCAGCCAGGCGTCGCGGACGGTGTCGCGATCCTCCGCCCGGACGGTCATGCGTGCGTCGATCGCGTCGTTGTCCGCCGTCGGCGGCGGCGCGAAGGGCGAGAAGGCGGAGTCGATGCCGGCGACACCGTCGACGACCTGGCCGGTCTCGTCCATGGTGAAGAAGCCGCGTTGCTTGCGCACGAACCGGTCCCAGTCGTTGCCGCCGGCGGGGTGTCCCTCGAAGACACACACCACGGTCCAGATCAACGCCACCTTGTCGGGGGCCGCCGGATCGATGCGCAGCGCGCGTCCGCGGATCTGCACGACCGACGTCTGGGTCGTCGCTGTCGTCAGGTCGATCAGGGTGCTGATCGACGGCGCGTCCCAGCCCTCGCCGAGCAGGCCACGGGTGCCGATGAGGGCGCGACAGCCGCCGGAGGTGAAGAACGCCGTCGCGTGCCGGACCCACTGCCCACTCGTCCACGGGCCGGTGATGGTGCCATCGATGACCCGCAGCGAGGCCGCGAGATCGGGGTCGCTCACAGCGACGGAGGCGATCAGGGCGTCGAGGGTGGCGTCGTCGCCGGCGACGGTACGTCCGGTCACCAGGAGCGGCGCGAGGGTCGTGCCGGCGTCGTCACCGAGCAGCGCGGTGAGGACGCCACGTGCCGACCCGGCCGGGTCGGGCGCGCTGTCGTCCGTGAGTCGCCGATGGCTCGTGGCGGTCGCCTGCTCGTGGTCGCAGAGCACGACGATCCGGGCCTCCTCGCCGAGCGCGCGCTGCTCGTCCGCGCAGATGGTGACGACCGCCTGCTGCTTGGCGGCCGAGCGCGCGGTCACCCGGTCGACCGTGCCGGGCCCGGAACGGATGCCGCGGCGGGTCAGGACGTATCCGATGGAGGGCAGCGTGCGGCGTACCGCCTCGAGTACGTGTGCGTCAGTCGGGTGGGTCTCGGCCGAAGGCTGCACGCAGTGCTCGAGCCAGTCGTCGAGCACCTCGATCCAGTCCTCGGCCGACGGTGGGTGCCGATGCTGCTCGTGCAGCGTCGCTCCGGGAGGCAGTGCGACCAGACCGGCGTGGGCGAACCGCAGCACCGCCTCGGCGAGCTCGGGCGTGCGGTGGACGATCTCGGTCCAGCTCGTCGTGCCCGAGGTGAGGGGATCGACGAAGCGTTGGGTGAGCCACATGGGCAGTGGCGTGGTGCCGAAGTCGGGGGCGAACAGGTCGCTGGTCAGTTCGGTGAAGCGCTCCGACTGTTCGCCCAGCCAGGCGGCCTCGTCGGGCGTCGGCGCCACGACCCAGGCGAGCTGGGCGTACGGCGCCAGGGTGCCCTCCTTCACCAACGCCGGGATCCGTGCCTCATAGAGCACCTCGCCGAACAACTCCTGGGTCAGCTTCGCCTGGGAGCGGGTCATCACCGTGGGTGGCGTCGCGGTCAGCCCGAGGACGCGCGCATCGGGCAACTGGTCGAGGACGTCGCGCAACAGGGTGCCCCAGACCTCGAGCAGGTGATGACACTCGTCGAGGACGATGGTGATGTCACCCTGGTTGCGCAGCGCCTCGACCAACGCACGACCGTTGGGATGGAGCCGTTCGAGGGTCTCGCCCCGAGCCGGTGGGCCGTCGCTGTCGGCGTCGTCGTCGCCCTCGAACACGGCAAGCGACTGGTAGGTCAACGACGTGAAGTGGGCGGTGAGGTCGCGGGTGCGACCGGCCGTGGTGTCGCCGTAGAGGTTCCAGGTGTCCGCCCACTGTTCCTGGACCGCGGTGTTGGGGGAGAAGACGACCGCAGGCTTGCCGAC
>DASVMH010000290.1:0-5197 GCA_036384455.1 Marmoricola sp.
CGCAGCCGCATCTCGCGTGCGATCTGGCGCAGTTGCCGCTCGAGGTCCTGCCATTCGCGGACCCGCAGGTAGTTGAGGTGCTCGTCGCGACACATCCGACGGAACCTGCTGGAGCTGAGCTCGCGCTGCTGCTCGCGCAGATAGCGCCACAGGTTGAGCCACGTGATGAAGTCCGAGGCCTCGTCCTTGAAACGCGCGTGCAACTGGTCGGCGCGTGCCTGATGCTCTGCCGGTCTCTCGCGCGGATCCTGGACCGAGAGGGCAGCGGCGATCACGAGCACTTCGCGCAGACACCCGAGCCGGTCCGCCTCGAGGACCATCCTCGCCAGACGCGGGTCGATGGGCAGCCGGGCCAGCCGACGGCCGAGCTTCGTGAGGCGGTGCCGGTCCCGGTCGGTACGCAGCGCGCCGAGCTCCTCGAGCAGCGTCACCCCGTCGCGCACGGCACGCCGGTCGGGCGGCTCGACGAACGGGAAGCGGGCCACCTCGCCCAACCCGAGCGAGGTCATCTGGAGGATGACGCTCGCGAGACTGGTGCGCAGGATCTCCGGTTCGGTGAATTCGGGGCGCGCAGCGTAGTCCTCCTCGGAGTAGAGCCGGATGGCCACGCCGGACTCGGTCCGACCACATCGGCCGGCGCGCTGCTTCGCCGATGCCTGGCTGACCGGCTCGATAGGCAGCCGCTGCACCTTCGTCCGCGCCGACCACCGGCTGATCCGGGCGAGACCGGTGTCGACCACTCCGGTGATGCCGGGCACGGTGAGCGACGTCTCCGCGACGTTGGTGGCGAGGACGACCCTGCGCCCGGCGTGTCTCTCGAAGACGCGGTGCTGTTCGGCGGCGGAGAGGCGTGAGTAGAGCGGCACGATCTCGAAGCCGTTCCTGCAGTCCTCGCTGCGCCGCTTCAGCGCATCGGCGGCGTCCCGGATCTCACGTTCGCCGGGCAGGAAGACGAGGACGTCGCCGGGAGTGTCGCGCATCAGCTCGGCGACGGCGGCTTCGATCGCCTCGGTCTGGTCACGTACGACGGGTTCGCCGTCCTCGTCGTCGTACGCCTCCTCCATGAGCGGCCGGTAGCGCACCTCGACCGGGTAGGTCCGGCCCGAGACCTCGATGATCGGCGCACCGCCGAAGGCCGCGGAGAACCGTTCCGGGTCGATCGTCGCCGAGGTGATGATCACCTTCAGATCGGGCCGCCGCGGCAGGAGCTGTTTGAGGTATCCGAGCAGGAAGTCGATGTTGAGGCTGCGCTCGTGGGCCTCATCGATGATCAGCGTGTCGTACTTCTTCAGGTCCCGGTCGTGCTGGAGCTCCGCGAGCAGGATGCCGTCGGTCATCAACTTGATCCGGCTCGCCGCGCTCGTACGGTCGGTGAACCGGACCTGGTAGCCCACCAGATCGCCGAGTGGCACCGCCAGCTCCTCACTGATCCGTTCGGCGACACTGCGCGCGGCGATCCGTCGGGGCTGGGTGTGCCCGATCACCTGCACGTTGCCACGGCCCAGTTCGAGACAGATCTTCGGCAGCTGCGTCGTCTTCCCGGACCCGGTCTCTCCGGCGACGATGACGACCTGGTGCTCGCGGATCGCCGTCGCGATGTCGTCACGGCGCTGGGAGACCGGCAGCTCGGGAGGGAAGTGGATGTGCACAACGTGTGCCATTGTGCCTGCGGCTGTGCGTTCACAGGAAACGCACAGCCGCGCCATGGCTGGGCCCACGCACAGGGAGGAGACAGTGTTCTCATGAGTGCTGCGACGTTGACCCGCCCCGACGGATCCCCCCTGCGCGTCCTCGTCGTCGACGACGAGCAGAACATCGCCGAGTTGCTCCGGATGGCGCTTCGGTACGAAGGCTGGGAGATCGACATCGCCCTGACCGGCACCCAGGCGGTCAATTCCGCGAAGGCGAACCACCCCGATGCGGTCGTGCTCGACATGATGCTCCCCGACTTCGACGGCATGGAGGTGCTGCGCCGGCTGCGTGCCAACCGCGAGGACGTACCCGTCCTCTTCCTCACCGCTCGCGACTCCGTCGAGGACCGCGTAGCCGGGCTGACGGCCGGGGGCGACGACTACGTCACGAAGCCGTTCTCCCTGGAGGAGGTCGTCGCCCGTGTGCGCGCGCTGCTGCGCCGTGCCGGCGCCCAGCAGGCCGAGACCGTCGCCAAGCTCGTCGTCGGTGACCTGATCCTCGACGAGGACAGTCATGAGGTGTTCCGCGGCGAGGACGAGATCCACCTCACTGCCACCGAATTCGAACTGCTGCGATACCTGATGCGCAACCCGCGGCGGGTGCTCTCGAAGGCCCAGATCCTCGATCGCGTCTGGAACTACGACTTCGGTGGCCAGGCGAACGTCGTCGAGCTCTACATCTCCTACCTCCGCAAGAAGATCGACGCCGGACGCCCGCCGATGATCCACACCATGCGAGGGGCGGGGTATGTCCTCAAGCCCGCCGACTGAGTCCGGGTCGCCGACCTCGCCCTGGTGGCGGCGCGTCCTTCCCGCGACCCTCACCAACCGGCTCGTCGCCGTCGTCATCGCTCTCGTCGCGGTCGTCGGGGTGCTCGTGGCCGGAGCGACCGCCCTGGCGATGCGGTCCTACCTCACCGACCAGCGCGACGGGTCCTTGGCCCAGGCGTTCGACCGCGAGCAGAATCCCCCGGGGTTCGGAGGCACCCAGCCGTGTCCGCTGGACACGAGCATCAACGGCACCGGGCCCAGGTTCACCTTCGTGCAGGGCTCCGGAACGCTGACGGTGCGCGCCGACTGCGCGTACCGGGCGACCGCCCGCGGCCGGATATCGGCGTTGACCTCGGCCGAGGTCAACGAGCTCAGCTCCGTGCCGGCCGACGGAGCACCTCATTCCGTCGACGTGAGTGGACTCGGCAGCTATCGCGCCATGTCCGATGGCGACACCGTCGTCGCGCTCCCTCTCAACGACGTCCAGCAGGCGGTGCGCAACCTGGTGCTCTGGGAGCTCGCGCTCACCCTCACCGGAGTGCTCCTGGCTGCGCTCGCCGGCAGCGAGCTCGTCCGGCGGACCCTCAAACCGCTGCGCTCCGTGGCGACGACCGCACACGAGGTCACCCAGCAGCCGCTGGAGTCCGGCGACACCACGATCCGGAGCCGGGTGCCGGGTGAATACACGGACCCGGCGACCGAGGTCGGTCAGGTCGGCTCCGCGCTCAACACCCTCCTCGACCACGTCGACCACGCCCTCGCGGCACGACACCGCAGCGAGCAACAGGTCCGTCAGTTCGTGGCGGACGCCTCGCATGAGCTGCGGACGCCGCTGTCGACGATCCACGGCTATGCCGAGCTCTCTCGGCGCACCCCCGAGGACGCCGCACAGTTGTCCGCCTCCATGGCGAAGGTCGAGACCGAAGCGGACCGGATGTCCGGCCTCGTCGAGGACATGCTGCTGCTCGCGAGGTTGGACTCCGGGCGGCCCTTGGTGCGCGAGGAGGTCGACGTCACGCGATTGCTTCTCGAGGCGGTCGCGGACGCGCGCGTCGTGGGGACCGACCACCGGTGGCAACTCGACCTCCCCGAGGAGCCACTGCTCGCCACCGGCGACGAGCAGCGCCTCCACCAGGCCGTCACGAACCTGTTGAACAACGCCCGCAACCACACCCCTGCAGGGACGACGGTGACGGTCGCTGCCGCACCGTCGGAGGCGAACGTACGCATCACGGTGAGCGACGACGGCCCCGGAATCCCCGAGGAGCTTCTCCCCCATGCCTTCGAGCGCTTCACCCGTGGCGACCAGTCCCGGACCCGCGCGTCGGGTGGCGCCGGCCTCGGCCTGTCCCTCGTCGACGCCATCGTGACCGCCCATGGCGGCACCGTCACCGTCGACTCGCGACCGGGCGCGACCGAGTTCACCCTCACGCTGCCCGCCGGCCACTGACGTCATACCGCCCGCACAGGACGACCACACCGTCCTCGCAGCGCAGCGTCGGACGGTGGATACATGCAGACCTCCAGCATCGAATCCACGTACATGCAGCGCGCGACGGTGCGTCCGACATCCTCCGCGGAGGCGCCACAGATGCATCGTCTCAGGCGTCTCGTCCGCGGGCGTACCTCCGACCCGTCCTGGGTGCGGCCCGCGTTCCTCGCGCTCCTGGCGGCGACCGCCGTGCTCTACATCTGGAACCTCTCCGCCTCCGGTTATGCGAACTCGTTCTACGCCGCGGCAGCACAGGCCGGCTCGGAGTCGTGGAAGGCGTTCTTCTTCGGATCCTCCGACGCGGGCAACTCGATCACCGTGGACAAGACCCCCCTGGCTCTGTGGCCGATGGGACTCAGCGTCCGGATCTTCGGGTTGTCGTCGTGGAGCATCCTGTTGCCGCAGGCGATCGAGGGCGTGGCGGCGGTCGGTCTGCTCTACTCCACGGTCCGTCGCACCACCCGCTCGGCGGGTGCCGGTCTTCTCGCGGGCGCCGTCCTGGCGCTGACCCCGATCGCGGTGCTGATGTTCCGCTTCGACAACCCCGACGCGATGCTCGTCCTCCTGCTGATCGGTGCCGCCGGGACCACACTGCGCGGCATCGAGGCCTCGGAGACCGACTCCCGATCAGCGGCTCGCTGGCTCGCCCTCGCCGGGGCCCTCGTGGGCCTGGCCTTCCTCGCCAAGATGCTGCAAGCGTTCCTCGTGCTCCCGGCCCTCGTGCTCGCGTACCTGTTCTTCGCCAAGGTGTCGTGGGGTCGGCGGATCGCGCACCTGCTCACCGCGTTCGCCGCGATGATCGTCGCCGGTGGCTGGTGGGTGCTGGTCGTGTCGCTGTGGCCGGCCTCGAGCCGTCCGTACATCGGCGGTTCCCAGCACAACTCCGTGCTCGAGCTCGCGCTGGGTTACAACGGGTTCGGCCGGCTCACCGGCAACGAGACCGGATCGGTCGGCGGTGGCGGACAAGGTGGCGGCTGGGGCTCGACCGGCATCACCCGCCTCTTCGACGCCGAGATCGGCGGGCAGATCACCTGGCTCGCCCCGGCCGCTCTGGTGCTCGCGATCACGGCCCTATGGCTCGTGCGTCGACAGGCACCGCACGCAGGCCGGGTCCGGGCGGGGATCGTCGTATGGCTCGGGTGGCTGCTGGTCACCGGCCTGACGTTCAGCTTCATGGCGGGCATCTTCCACGCGTACTACACCGTCGCGCTGGCGCCCGCGATCGCGGCCCTCGTCGGCATCG
>DASVMH010000291.1:0-2166 GCA_036384455.1 Marmoricola sp.
GGGATGATCCGGATCGCATGGTCGGGCCAGATCGAGTCCCAGTTGTGGATGCCCTCGACGTAGTGCCACATCCGGTCGCGGTTGACGATGCTGGCGCCGGCGTCCTCGCTGATGCCGAGCATCCGCCCGTCGACGTACGCGGGCACGCCGGGGATCATGTGCTCCGGCACCGGGCCCAGCCGGTCGACCGGCCAGTTGGCGCGAACCAGGTCGTGGTTGTGGCCGATGCCGCCGCTGGTGACCACGACCGCCTGCGCACGCAGTTCGAAATCGCCGGCCTTCTCCCGCGACGAGGCGACGCCGCGGTCCTCGGTCGAGTCGACCAGCACCGTGCCGCGTACGCCCACGCAGGCGCCGTTCTCGACGACGATCTCGTCGACCTGATGCCGGTGCGCGAAGGTGACCTGCCCCCGCTTCTCGGCCTCCTCGACGGGCTCGAGGAAGACCCGGACTACCTCGGGCCCGGTGCCCCAGGTGATGTGGAAGCGCGGCACCGAGTTGCCGTGCCCGCCGGCGCGGCCGTCGCCGCGCTCGGCCCAGCCGACCATGGGCAGCACCTTGAGGCCGAGCTCGGAGAGGTACGGCCGCTTCTCGCCCGCCGCGAATTCGACGTACGCCTGCGCCCACTGCCGCGGCCAGTGGTCCTCACGCTCCCGGTCGAACTGCGCGGAGCCGAACCAGTCCTGCAACGCGAGGTCGAGGGAGTCCTTGACCCCGAAACGGCGCTGCTCGGGGGAGTCCACGAAGAACAGGCCGCCGAGCGACCAGAAGGCCTGCCCGCCACGGTTGGCCCGGTTCTCCTGATCGAGGACGAGGACCTTCTTCCCCGCCTTGACCAGTTCGTGGGTGGCGACCAGTCCGGCCAGCCCGGCCCCGACCACGATCACATCGGCTGCGTCAGTCATGGATGAAAGTTACCGGGCGATACTGGGGGCGTGCACGATCACCACCATGCGACCGACGAGCGCGCCGACCCGCGTTACCTGCTGGGCGCGCTCGCGCTGCTCGTCGCCTTCATGGTGGCGGAGGTCGTGGTCGGTCTGCTGTCCTCGTCCCTCGCCCTGATCAGCGACGCGGGCCACATGCTCACCGACGCCGCCGCTCTCGGCCTGGCCCTGGCCGCCGCCCGGCTGGCCACCCGGCCCGCACGGGGCAACTTCACCTTCGGCTGGCGCCGGGTGGAGATCCTCGCCGCACAGGCCAACGGCGTGACCTTGCTCATCTTGGCGATCTGGTTCGTGATCGAGGGCGTACGCCGGCTCCTCGACCCGCCCGACGTCGCCGGTGCGCCGGTCCTCATCACGGCGCTCGTGGGCATCGTGATCAACGTCGCCGTCAGTTGGCTCGTCGCCCGCGCCGGGCGCGAGTCACTCAACGTCGAGGGCGCCTTCCAGCACGTCCTCACCGATCTGTACGCCTTCATCGCGACCGCGATCGCGGGCGTCGTCGTGCTGACCAGCGGCTGGGTCCGCGCCGACGCCGTCGCGGCGCTCGTCGTCGCCGCACTGATGGCGTTCGGTGGCGTACGCCTGCTGCACGACTCATGGCGGATCTTCCTCGAGGCGGCACCGAAGGACATCGACGTCGCCGCCATCGACGACTTCCTGCACGACTGCGAGGGCGTCGTCGAGGTGCACGACCTGCACGTCTGGGAGGTGACCTCGGGCTTCCCGGCACTGTCGGCGCACATCCTCGTCGACGACGATCACGACTGCCACGAGCGGCGGCTGCACATCTCGGACCATCTCGCCGCCGACTTCGGCATCGAGCACACCACGCTCCAACTCGACCACCCGGAACCGCCGCCGCTGATCCCTGCGGAATCGCTCCTGCGACACGAGTAGGCCGCGAACAGCTCGTCTCGCGAGATACTCGCAAGGTGGCGGACCTCAGCGGGCGCATGCACGGCGCGTTGCGCAGCCTCTCGCCCGGCTACTTCGCGATGGTGATGGCGACCGGGGTGGTCTCGGTCGGCCTCAAGACGGAGGGGTACGCCACCCTCTCCGACGTCCTCCTCATCCTCGCCACCGCGGGCTTCGCCGTCCTCCTCGTCCTCAACGGCTGGCGGTTCGTCTCCCACCGCCACGAGCTCGCGTGGGACTTCACGCACCCCCTGCGTGGCTTCGGCTTCTACACCTTCGTCGCCGCCGGCAACGTGCTGGCGGC
>DASVMH010000292.1:0-2464 GCA_036384455.1 Marmoricola sp.
GCACAGTGCGGGCCCTGCATGGGCGCGTACCTGGTCTCGAAACGCACGCCGGGCCAGCGCCGGCGGGAGTTCTCCAGGACGTCCTTCTCGGCGGCGGAGCCCTGCGCGGTGATCAGGCCGATCAGGCGGGGGAGGAACGGCACTGGTCGTTTGAGCGCGTCCGCGAAGAGTCCTTCGGCGGCGAGAAGTTGTCGGCGCTGCTCGAGCCGGGCGAGCAGCGCGCCCTCACCGACCGGCCGGATCTCGCGGACGGCGAGGGAGAACGAGCCGCGGTTGGGATAGAACGACGGCTTCGCGAAGACCACGATCTGCGCGCCCTCGACGAGGGGGACCGGCAGCGCGTCGACCACGCCGCGCGGGCAGGTCAGTGTCACCGAGATGTCGGCGAGCTTGTCCCGCAACACCATGAAGACGGTGTTCATCCCGCCCCGTCGCGAGATCTGGGTGACCTGGCCCTCCACCCACACCGCACCCAGCCGGTCGATCCACCCGGTGACCGCCTGTGCGATCTGGCGTACGGGTGCCGGCTGCTCGGGTGAGGTCTCGAGTGGCACGGGGCGAGCCTAGACGCTGGGGTGCGTGGGGTGGGGTTGCTGGGAGCGCGTGGTCCCGCGCTTGTACACAAGCTCTTGTGCTTGTGTACACGCCCCGGAACGCCCCGCTGGCACACCAAGACGTGCGTACATGTAGATGGGGTGCAAGTGCGGAAATCGCGCGTCCTGACCCTTGTGCACAAGCAATAACCCCGCGTTACATGAGTTGGCGGGCGGCGAAACGCTGTGTACGGACGCCCGTAGACTGGGGACATGACCACCGACCTGGGCAACCCCGTCGTGATGAGTGCGGAGGATGCCGATCGCGCCGTACGCCTCGCCGCGCCGCGCGGATACTGTGCCGGGGTCGACCGTGCGGTGATCACGGTCGAGAAGGCGCTCGACCTCTACGGCGCCCCGGTCTACGTCCGCAAGCAGATCGTGCACAACAAGCACGTGGTCGCCAATCTCGAGTCCCGGGGGGCGATCTTCGTCGAGGAGCTCGACGAGGTGCCCGAGGGTCAGACCGTCGTGTTCTCCGCCCACGGTGTCTCGCCGGTCGTTCATGAGCAGGCGGCCGCGCGCGGTCTCAAGACGATCGACGCGACCTGCCCGCTGGTGACCAAGGTGCACCACGAGGCGAAGCGCTTCGCCGGCGAGGATTACGACATCCTGCTCATCGGCCACGCCGGTCACGAGGAGGTGGAGGGTACGTCGGGGGAGGCGCCCGACCACATCCAGCTCGTGCAGGGCCCGGACGATGTCGCGAACATCGTGGTCCGCGACCCCGACAAGGTCTCCTGGTTGTCGCAGACGACCCTGTCGGTCGACGAGACCCTCGAGACCGTCGCCGCGATCCGCAAGCGCTTCCCCAACCTGGTCGACCCGCCCAGTGACGACATCTGCTACGCCACCCAGAACCGCCAGCTCGCGATCAAGGAGATCAGCGCCGACGCCGATCTGGTGATCGTCGTGGGTTCGTCCAACTCCTCCAATTCCGTACGTCTCGCGGAGGTCGCGCTCGAGGCCGGGGCCAAGGCGGCCCATCGCGTCGATGATGCGAGTGAGATCGAGACCGCATGGCTCGAAGGCGTTTCGACGGTCAGCGTCACCTCGGGTGCGTCCGTCCCCGACGACCTCGTCGATGGCGTCCTGCACTTCCTTGCCGAGCACGGCTACCCCGATGCGCATGCGGTGCACAGCGCCGAGGAGTCGCTGATCTTCGCGCTGCCACCCGAGTTGCGCCGCGATCTGCGCGCCGCGCAGAAGAAGGACTGATGGCGCGGTTCTACGACGTCCATCCGGTCGACCCGCAACCGCGGACGCTCGACCAGGTCGTCGCGTTGCTCCGCGACGACGGGTTGATCGCCTACCCCACCGACTCGGGATACGCCCTGGGCATCCAGCTCGGCAACCGCGACGGGCTGGAGCGCATCCGCCGCATCCGTCAGCTCGACGACAAGCACCACTTCACCCTGGTGTGTCGCGACTTCGCTCAGCTGGGTCAGCTCGTGCACGTCGACAACGCCGCGTTCCGGGCGGTCAAGGCGGCGACCCCGGGACCGTACACGTTCATCCTGCCCGCGACCGCCGAGGTGCCGAAACGATTGATGCACCCCAAGAAGCGCACGGTGGGCGTACGCATCCCCGACCACGCGGTCGTACGCGCCCTGCTCGAACATCTCGGTGAGCCGCTGCTCTCCTCGACCCTGATCCTGCCGGGGGAGGAGCAGCCGATGACCGAGGGCTGGCTCGTCAAAGAAGAACTCGACCACGAACTCGATGCGGTGATCGAGGCCGGCGAGGTCACCGACTCACCCACGACGGTCGTCGACTTCTCCGACGGGGCTCCGGTGATCGCGCGCTACGGGACCCGGGACGCCTCACGGTTCGAGTGACGGTGTGCGTGCGCGGCGCGCGTGAGCACCTGG
>DASVMH010000293.1:0-5216 GCA_036384455.1 Marmoricola sp.
GCACGTCTCCTCGAGCACCCATCACGACAGCCTCGCCGTGCACGGAGCGGCCACCCTGCGCGGCACCCTCACAGTCGTCGACAAGAACCGCACGCACCCCACGACCGGGGCGAAGGTCCACGGTGCCGTCAGCGCGACGAGCCGAACCGGTCGCTTCGCACACGTGCGCAGCAAGTCCCAGCCGAAGAAGCACGCCTGGCGCGCGACGTATCGCGCCGCGGGCGTCGACCTGTTCCTGAAATGACCCGCTGGGATCAGGCGACACTCCGGCTGGTGGCCGCGATCGTCCCCGAGCCGACGACCCTGGACGAGTCGTAGATCACACAGGCCTGGCCGGGCGCGATCCCCTCGGCGGTATCGAGCAGCGACACCTCGAACCCCTCCCCCGACGGCGTCACGACGGCGCGGTGCTCGTGCCCGTGGGCGCGCAGCTGCACGGTCGCCTCCAGCGGGGTCGTCGGAGGCGTGCCGCACCACAACGGTCGTACGCACTCCAGGCCGGTCACCGCGAGCTCCTCGCGCGACCCCACGGTCACCGTCCCCGAGACCGGTTCGATATCGAGGACGTAGCGCGGCTTGCCGTCGGCGGCCGGGGTCCCGATCCGCAGCCCCTTGCGCTGGCCGACGGTGAACCGCCACGAGCCCTCGTGGCTGCCGAGGACCGCACCCGAGCTGTCCACGATCTCGCCACTGCGGTTCACGCCCTGAAGCTTCTCTGGCAGTTTCTCAGCCAACCACTCACCGGTTTTGCCGTCGCTGATGAAGCAGATGTCGTGACTGTCCGGCTTGGCCGCGACCTGCAAGCCGCGCTCGGCAGCCTCGGCGCGGACGGCCTCCTTCGGGGTGTCGCCGAGCGGGAACAGCGAGTGCCGCAACTGTTCTTGGGTGAGCACGCCGAGCACGTACGACTGGTCCTTGCCGTCGTCGACCGCGCGATGCATCTCGATCAGACCGTCGGCCCCGGTGCGCAACTGCGCGTAGTGGCCGGTTGCCACCGCGTCGAAGCCGAGCGCGAGTGCGCGGTCGAGGACGGCGGCGAACTTGATCTTCTCGTTGCAGCGCAGGCACGGGTTGGGGGTCCGCCCCGCGGCGTACTCCTCCAGGAAATCCTCCACGACGTCCTCATGGAAACGCTCGCTCATGTCCCAGACGTAGAACGGGATGCCGATGACGTCGGCGGCACGCCGGGCGTCGTTGGAATCCTCGATCGTGCAACAGCCCCTGGCACCCGTGCGATAGGACTGCGGGTTGCGTGAGAGGGCGAGGTGGATGCCAGTGACGTCGTGGCCGGCGTCGACCGCACGCGCAGCGGCGACTGCGGAGTCGACACCGCCGGACATGGCGGCGAGGACCTTCACGGCCGGGCTCCCGCCTGACCTGCGGCGCGGGCGCGTTCGACGGCCGGACCGATCGCCTCGAGCAGTGCGTCGACATCTGCATCGGTCGAGGTGTGACCGAGGGAGAAGCGCAGCGACGAACGTGCCACGGACTCGTCGGCCCCCATCGCGAGCAGCACGTGCGATGCCTGGGGAACCCCCGCGTCACACGCCGAACCGGTCGAGCACTCGACTCCCCGGGCGTCGAGCAGCATCAACAGCGCGTCGCCCTCGCAGCCGGGGAACGAGAAGTGAGCGTTGCCGGGGAGGCGGTGGACCGGGTCGCCGTTGAGCGCGGCATCGGGCACGACGGCGCGGATGCCCTCGACGAGACGGTCGCGCAGCGCGGTGAGCCGGGCGGCCTCCTCCACCTGCCGCTTGACGGCCAGTTCGCAGGCCGTGGCGAACCCGACGATCGCCGGGGTGTCGAGCGTGCCGGAGCGGATGTCGCGTTCCTGACCGCCGCCGTGGAGCACCGGTGTGGGGCTGAGCTCACGGCGCACGATCAGCGCACCCACGCCGTACGGGCCGCCGATCTTGTGACTGGTCAGGGTGAGGGCGTCGACGCCGCTCGCGGCGAAGTCGACGGGGATCTGGCCGATCGCCTGGACCGCGTCGGTATGGACCGGGATCGCGTGCTCGGCCGCGATCGCCACGACCTCCTCGATCGGCTCGACCGTGCCGACCTCGTTGTTGGCCCACATCACGGAGACCAGCGCCACTGTTGCGGGATCTGCGCCGATCCGTGCGCGGAGGCGCTCCAGGTCGATCCGCGCCTGCCCGTCCACCGGCACGAGCTCGACCTCGGCTGCGGCGGACTCATCGAGCCAGCGCAAGGGATCGAGGACCGCGTGGTGCTCGACCGCCGAGGACAGCAGCCGGCGCCGGCGCTCGTCCTCGCGTCGCCTCGACCACAGCATCCCCTTGATCGCGAGGTTGTCGGACTCGGTGCCACCGGAGGTGAACACCACCTCACCGGGCCGGCATCCCAGGACCGCCGCGATCCGCTCGCGCGACTCCTCGACCGTGCGACGCGCCGACCGGCCACTGGCATGCAGGGACGACGGGTTCCCCGTCAGAGCGAGCTGCGCCGTCATGGCGGCGGCAGCCTCGGGGAAGATCGGCGTCGTCGCGGCGTGGTCCAGATAGGCGGTCATCGGGTTCTAGGGTACGGGGCGCGGGACGCTCAGCGAACCGCGAGACGGACCACGAGCGCACGATGGTCGGTGCCGTGGATCCGGTACGTGCTGGTCGAGACCGCCGCCAGGGCGTCGCTGGTGAGCACGTGGTCGATCGCGGCGGCGCCGCCGAGCGCTCTCCAGAGCACCGGGCCCGAGGCACCCGGCCAGGTGGGCTGCCAGCCGGACCCGGCCGAGCGGGCGGCATCGGTGAGCCCACCCTCATGGGCCAACGAACGCAACTGGGAGGTGTCCATGCTGGCGTTGAGGTCGCCCACGAGCATCCGGGCGCCGTGCAGGGTGGCCATGAACCGACCGAGCCGGGTGATGTCGTCGCGCCACCCGTATCCGGGATAGAACGGTTGACCGGCGTGTGCTGCCACGAGCGTGAACGGCGTGGGCGCGGCCACCATCGCCGCGATGCCGCCGCGGGAGATCGGCAACGTGCGCACGTCGGAGAGTGCGAACCTGCTGAAGACCACCGTCCCGGCACGCACGGGCTGCGGCCGGCCGACTTCGTACGGATAGCGTTCGGCGAAACCCAACGACTTCAGGCGCGCGAACTCGGCCGGCGTCAACTCGGTCAGGACGACGATGTCCGCGCGCGAACGCACGGCAAGGGCGGCGATCTCGTCGGGATCGGCCTCACCGTAGTGGAGGTTGGCCTCCATGACCCGGACCGCGACGACGCCGTGCGCGCCGCCGGTGAAGCTCGGTAGCACCCAGGCGAGATGCAGGGCGGTGCCGACCACACCGATGACGAGCATGGGCACCGCAACGGCGCGCGCGCCCGCACGCAGCACGATTCCGGCGACGAGCGCGGCGACGTAACAGGGCAGGGCGACCGGGGCGATACTCGCCGCGCCGACGCCCCAGCCTCGGCCCGGCGTCCAGAGCCGGCTACCGGTCACGAACAGGGCGAAGAGCAGTGACGTACCCACGAAGAGGCCGACCGCGAACCCGATGATCCACACCAGGACCTCGGCCCACACACGACGGCCCCCGCGACCGGAGTCGCGGGGGCCGTCCGTGTCCGTTGCGGTGTCGCTCAGCACTCAGCCCTTACGCGCGGTGACCTGCTCGGTCGTCGCCGGCAGCACGGTGTGCAGGTCGCCCACGACGCCGAAGTCGACGAGCTCGAAGATCGGGGCTTCCTCGTCCTTGTTGACGGCCACGATCGTCTGCGAGGTCTGCATGCCCGCGCGGTGCTGGATAGCACCCGAGATGCCGGCCGCGATGTAGAGCTGCGGCGAGACGACCTTGCCGGTCTGGCCGACCTGGTAGGTGTGCGGCAACCAGCCCGAGTCGACGGCGGCACGCGAGGCGCCCACGGCGCCACCGAGGGCGTCCGCGAGGTTCTCGATCGGCGTGAAGTCGCCGCCGGTGCCACGGCCACCGGAGACCACGATCGCGGCCTCGGTGAGTTCGGGGCGACCCGAGGACTCACGCGGCTGGGAGGCGACGATCTGGGCCTTCTTGGCCGAGTCGGAGATGGTCGCGCTGAACTGCTCGACCGCACCGGCGCCGGCACCCTCCTCAGGCGCGGCCGCGTTGGGCTTGACCGTGATGATCGGCGTGCCCTGGGTGACCTTGGCCTTGACGGTGTAGGAACCTGCGAAGACCGACTGGGTCGTTTCAGGACCGGCCTGTACGTCGACGGCGTCGGTGATCAGGCCCGACTCGAGCTTGACCGCGAGACGACCCGCGATCTCCTTGCCCTCGGCGTTGGACGAGATCAGGATCGCGGCAGGACTGGCCTGAGCCGCGATCTGCTGGAGGACCTCCGCCTTGGGGGCCACGAGGTAGCCCTTGATGTCGGCGTCGTCGACGACGTACACCTTCTCGGCGCCGTACGCCTTCACGGCGTCGGCTGCAGCGGCTGCCTTGTCGGCGCCGCCGATGAAGACCGCGGAGGGCTCACCGAGGCGCTTGGCGATGGCGAGCAGCTCCAGGGTCGGCTTCTTGACCGCGCCGTCGGCGTGGTCGACGAGAACCAGAACTTCAGACATGACTGTTACTCAGCTCCTTGTACGGCTGCTCAGATGAACTTCTTGCCGGCGAGGAACTCCACGAGCGCCGTGGCGCCGGAGCCTCCCTCGTCGGTGACGATCTCGCCCTGCGTGCGCGGCGGGCGGGCGTCGGCGGACTCGACCGCGGTCCACGCGGCCGACAGGCCCACCTGCCCGGCGTCGACGCCGAGGTCGCCCAGCGACCAGGTGTCCAGCGGCTTCTTCTTCGCGGCCATGATGCCCTTGAAGGACGGGTAGCGGGCCTCGCCGGACTGGTCGGTCACCGACAGCACGAGCGGCGCGGTGGCGCCGATGATCTCGGTGGCGACGTCGCCGTCACGCTTGATCCGGAACTGGTCGCCCTGGAACTCGACCACGGATCCCAGGGTCACCTGGGGCAGGTCGAGCCGCTCGGCGAGCATCGCCGGGACGACGGACATGCCGCCGTCGGTCGATGCCATCCCGCAGACCACGAGATCTGCATCCCCGACCTTGCTGATGGCAGCGGCAAGCACCTTCGACGTGGCCAGCGCATCGGAGCCGGCGATCGTGTCGTCGGAGACCAGGACGCCGGAGTCGGCGCCCATCTGCAGCGCCTTGCGCACGGCGTCGGCGGCCTCGGCCGGTCCGATGCTCAGTGCGACGACCTCGAC
>DASVMH010000294.1:0-2325 GCA_036384455.1 Marmoricola sp.
CGCGAAGCTGCCGCCCTCCTCGATCGCCAGCTTCAGGTAGGACTCGACCCGGTCGCGTTGGACCTGCGAGATCACCGGTCCGCAGATGGCACCGGGATCCGTCGGGTCCTTCGCACCGATGGACTCCATCGTCGCCGCGGCCACCTGGACCGCCTCGTCGTACTTCTCCCGAGGCACCACCAGGCGCGTGGTGATCGCACACCCCTGCCCGGCGTGGATGCAGGCAGCGAACGCGGTCGCGCCGGCGACCGCCCCCACATCGGCGTCGTCGAGGGCGATCGCGGCCGACTTGCCGCCGAGCTCGAGGAACACCTTCTTCAGCGTCGGCGCGGCAGCGGCCATGATCGCGCGACCGGTGTTCGTCGAGCCGGTGAAGGAGACCATGTCCACGCGCGGGTCGGAGGCCAGCTGGGCCGCGACCTCGTTGTCCCGTGGGGTGACGACGTTGAAGACACCTGCCGGGATGTCGGTGTGCTCCGCGACCAGACGGCCGAGCTCGGCGGCGACCCACGGGGTGTCCGGGGCCGGCTTGAGCACGACGGTGCAGCCGGCGGCCAACGCAGGACCGATCTTGGCGAGGTTGATCTGGGTGGGCACGTTCCACGGGGTGATGGCAGCGACCACACCGACCGGCTCACGGCGGACGGTGCGGCGGCTGGGGATGCCCATCGGCTTCGCCACACCGAGATCGGACTCGAACTCGTAGCCCTCGAGCAGGTCGGTGACCCACTTCAGACCCTCAACGGGCACGTCGAAGCCGGCCGCGCCCATCATGAAGTCGGGCATCCCCACCTCGGCACGGGTCAGCGCCTTGAAGTCGTCGGCATCGTCGAGCAGCGCCTGGTGGAGTTGCCGCAGGCAACGCACCCGGAGGTCACGATCGGTGGCCCATTCGGAGTCGTCGAACGCGCGCCGGGCGGCCGCGATCGCCGCGTCCACGTCCGCGGCCGTGCTGTCCGGTGCCTGCCCGATCACCTCGCCGTTGGCGGGGTTGACGATGTCGTACGCCGCGCCGTCGCTCGACCCGCCCAGCTTCCCGTCGATCAGCTGCTGTGCCGGGGCGGTCATGCGCTCGGCTCCTGGGTGACGTACGCCCCCGCCTCGACCGGCGGTGGCCACACCGTGGAGGGCAGGTCCTCGTAGTGGTAGTGACCGGGCACGTCGTGGCCGGTGACCGACATCCGCTTGAGCAGGGTGTCCGGCGCCTTGCCGGCCTCGAGGATCGCCATGAACGTGTGCGCGGTCGAGGGTAGGTCGAAGAAGTCCCGCTGCCAGGTGATCTTCACCTGACCGGCATCCGCACCCTCGCCGATGCGGTCGACGCCGAACCAGGACCCGCCGAGCCCGAGGATCTCGAACTCGTTGCCGGTGGTGTCGTCGACGATGCCGGAACGCTGTTTCCAGAAACCGAGGACCATCTGCTTCTGCTCGTCGATCATCGTGCACACGTAGTCGTAGTGCCAGCCGTCGAGGCCGTCCATCTCGATGCCGATCGCCCAGTCCAGGATCTGGTCGCGGCCGACGGCCATGAAGTGCTCGTCGGGGGCGTACATCCAGCCGTACGTCGCGTCCTCGGCGTACCAATCCGCCAGCGGCCGCCAGTCACCGGTCCTCTCGACCTGACGGTTGATGTCGAGCCAGGAGTCCCAGAACTCCTCGATCTCGGCACGGGTGAGCGACATCAGTCCTCCTCGAGGGAAAGTGCGAACGCGGGGCAGTACTTCACGGCCGTGGCGACCTGGTCGCGCAGCGACTCGTCGGGATGCTCGTCGAGGAGCACCACGTGGTCGGCGTCCTCGTCGAAGCCGAAGACGGTCGGGGCCTCGCCCTGGCACAGCTGGTGCCCCTGGCAGAGGTCGGTGTCGACGGTGACCCTCACTTGATCCTCCTGCGGTAACGGACCCGGCAGGGCTGCTGCAACTGGATCACCATCTTGGTGAAGTCGTCGTGGTAGGAGTCGACCGGCTGAGCCGCCTCGAACTCGAAGTCGCGCAGGATCACGGAGAAGATCGCCTTCATCTGCATCATCGCGAAGGCGTTGCCGACACAGCGGTGCTTGCCGGCGCCGAAGGGGATCCAGGTCCAGCGGTTCTGCAGGTCCTCCTGGCGCGGATCGATGTACCTGCCCGGGTCGAACGTGTCCGCCTTGGGGAAGTCCTCCTCGATCCGGTTCGACACCCGCGGCGAGGCGGCGATCACCGTGCCCTTCGGGATGGTGTTGCCCATCAGCTCGAAGTCCTCCTGGACCAGCCGCATCAAGATGATCAGCGGCGGGTGCAGCCGCAGCGTCTCCTTCAGCGCCGACTCCAACACCGGGATCGAGCG
>DASVMH010000295.1:0-25037 GCA_036384455.1 Marmoricola sp.
CCGATGGCGATGGCATCAGCGATGGTGACGAGGTCAACGGCACGTTCGTCGGTTGTGCCCATGGCACCAACCCGCTCAAGGCCGACACCGACGGCGACGGGCTCAGCGACGGCCAGGAGATCCACGGCATCGTGCTGAACCAGAAGGTGCGTCGCGTGGTCAACGGGAAGATCGTCAAGCGCAAGATCGGGCGCGTCTTCACCAGCCCGTGCGAGGTCGACACCGACCACGACGGTCTCTCCGACAGCGCCGAGGTCCACGGCTTCACCCTGAAGACGCGCGTGCTGCGTGTCCACCTGGGCGGGAAGCACCGCTGGTTCTCGACCTACCGGATCGGCCACGTGGTGACCAACCCGACGGTCAAGGACACCGACGGCGACCACCTGAGCGACAAGCAGGAGGTCCGGGGTCTGCGGTATCGGGGTAAGCACAAGACGCGGGTCAACCCCGACAACTACGACACCGACTTCGGCGGTATCGGAGATGGAGCGGAGGTGCGGGCCCACGCGAACCCGGTGAACGCGCACTCGACGCCGAAGCACCCGAAGCGGGCGAGGATCTACGTCAACGGCTTCCCCGTCGGCTGATCGTCAACCTGTGAGCGCCCGGGTCGAATCGAAAGATTCGGCCCGGGCGTTCTGCCTTCTCCCACCCGTGATGTTCCGCGATCTGACCAGAAGACTCAGATCGGTAGAGTTCACCCGTGACTGAGATCGAGATCGGACGGGCCAAGCGTGGCCGCCGGGCGTACGCCTTCGACGACATCGCGATCGTGCCCAGCCGGCGCACGCGAGACCCCGAGGAGGTCAGCGTCGCCTGGCAGATCGACGCCTATCGCTTCGAGTTGCCGATCCTCGCCGCGCCGATGGACTCGGTGATGTCACCCGAGGCGGCGATCGCATTCGGCCGGTTCGGCGGGTTGGGGGTGCTCAACCTCGAAGGTCTGTGGACGCGATACGAGGACCCCGCAGGGGTCCTCGAGGAGATCACGTCGCTCGACGGGGACGGCGTCGTCGCGCGGATGCAGGAGATCTACGCGGAGCCGATCAAGGCCGAGTTGATCACCGAGCGCGTGCGCCAGGTCCGTGACGCGGGCGTGACGGTCGCGGCGGCGCTCAGCCCCCAGCGCACCAAGGAGTTCGCGAAGACCGTCGTGGACGCAGGCGTCGACATGTTCGTCATCCGGGGCACCACCGTCAGCGCCGAGCACGTCTCCGGCCAGGCGGAGCCGCTGAACCTCAAGGAGTTCATCTACGAGCTCGACGTGCCGGTCATCGTCGGCGGCTGCGCGACCTATCAAGCGGCGCTGCACCTGATGCGGACCGGTGCCGCCGGTGTCCTCGTCGGCTTCGGCGGGGGAGCGGCGCACACGACCCGATCGGTCCTCGGCGTCGCCGTACCGATGGCGTCGGCCGTCGCCGACGTCGCCGCCGCCCGGCGCGACTACCTCGACGAGTCCGGTGGTCGCTACGTCCACGTCATCGCCGACGGCTCCATCGGGCGCAGCGGCGACATCGCCAAGGCCGTCGCCTGCGGCGCCGATGCGGTGATGATCGGCTCGCCCTTCGCCCGCGCCACCGATGCCCCGGGCCGCGGCTACCACTGGGGCGCCGAGGCGCACCACCCCCAGCTCCCGCGCGGCATGCGGATGCATCTCGGGGCTGTCGGCACCCTCGAGCAGATCCTCTTCGGCCCCTCCAGCGTCGCCGACGGCACCATGAACCTCATCGGCGCCCTCCGCCGCGCCATGGCCACCACCGGCTACACCGAACTCAAGGAGTTCCAGCGCATCGACGTGGTCGTCCAATAGTTCAGCCCCTCATTCGGGCAATTGCGGAGTTGTGACGGTCCTTTGGCCCCGATCGGCGTCACAACCCAACAATTGCCCGAAAAGACACCGACCCCCCGGACCTGACAGCATGGGGGACATGGTCGTCAGCGTGAAGCTCAGTCCGGAGCAGCGAGCCGGTGCGATCGAGGCGATGTCGGCGACCGAGCCCGATCATCAACTCGACGTGCTCGTGGTCGGAGGCGGGGTCGTCGGGGCCGGGAGTGCACTCGACGCGGTCACCCGGGGGCTCTCGGTCGGCCTGATCGAGCAGCGCGACCTGGCCAGCGGCACCAGCAGCCGCAGCAGCAAGCTGATCCACGGCGGGCTGCGCTACCTGGAGATGTTCGACTTCGCGCTGGTCCGTGAGGCGCTCGAGGAGCGGGGTCTGCTGCTCACCCGGCTGGCACCCCATCTCGTACGACCCGTGCCGTTCCTCTATCCGCTGCACAAGGCGTACGAGCGGCCGTACGTCGGCGCCGGGCTGGTTCTCTACGACGGTTTGGCCATGGCCGGCAAGTACGACATGGGTGTGCCCAAGCACAAGCACCTGTTCCGCAAGCAACTGGCCCGGATGGCGCCGGACCTGCGCACCGACGAGCTGCACGGCGCGATCCGCTACTACGACTGCCAGGTCGACGACGCGCGACTGGTGATGACCCTCGCCCGTACGGCGGCGTCCTACGGAGCCCACGTCGCCACCCGCTGCAAGGTCACCGACTTCCTGCGCGAGGGCGAGCGGATCGTCGGCGTCCGGATGCGCGATCTCGAGAACGACACCGACCACGAGGTCCGCGCGAAGGTCGTCATCAACGCGGCGGGCGTGTGGACCGACGAGATCGAGAAGCTGGCCGGTCACGGCGGCCTCAACGTCGAGGCGAGCAAGGGCGTGCACCTCGTGGTGCCGCGCGACCGGATCCGCTCCGAGGCCGGCATCATCGCGCGCACCGAGAAGAGCGTGCTCTTCGTGATCCCGTGGGGCGAGCACTGGATCATCGGCACCACCGACACCCCCTGGACCTACGACCTCGCCCACCCGGCGGCGTCCCGAGCCGACATCGACTACCTCCTCGGCCATGTCAACGCGCTGGTCCGCGAACCGCTCGACCACGACGACGTCGAGGGTGTGTACGCCGGGCTGCGACCGCTGTTGAAGGGCACCGTCCCCAAGGACGACGATCGCGGTGACACGGCGGCCGCGACGACGAAGATCTCCCGAGAGCACACCGTCGTCGGGCCGGTGCCCGGCCTGGTCCTCATCGCCGGCGGCAAGTTGACCACCTATCGGGTGATGGCGCGCGACGCCGTCGACCTGGCCACGAAGAACCTTGCCGACGCCGGTTCCTCGATCACCGAGCGCGTCCTGCTCGCCGGCGCGAGCCGGTACGAGGCGCGCACCAACCAGCGGGCCAGGCTCGCCCGTGCCGCCGGGCTGGAGGTCGGTCGCATCGACCATCTCCTCGGCCGTTACGGCGGCCTGATCGACGAGGTGCTCGACCTGATCGCGGAGCGGCCGGAGCTGGCCGAGCCCGTCCCGGGCGCGGAGGCGTACCTGTCCGCCGAGGTCGTCTACGCCGTCACCCACGAAGGGGCCCGTCACCTCGACGACGTGCTCGCCCGCCGTACGCGTGTCTCGATCGACACCTTCGATCGCGGCCTGGCCGCGGCGCGCCCCGTCGCCGAGCTCATGGCGGGGCCGTTGGGTTGGGACGGCGCCCGGGTCGAGGAGGAGGTCGACCACTACCTGAGGCGCCTCGAGGCCGAGCGGCAGAGCCAACTGCAGCTCTCCGACCAGGAGGCCGACGAGGCCCGGGTCAGCGCTCCCGAGGGGCCCTGGGCCACCTGAGCCGCCGTCGGTGCCGCCACGTAGGCTGGTGCCCTCCCCCTGACGAACTCGTCAGGGGGTCTCAGTGCTGTTTTCGGCGCTGTTTCCATGCCCAATCGAGGAGTTCGTGTGCGCCTGTCGGGAGTTGCCCAAGCCGTGCTCGCCGAGTCCGGCTGTGCCGACGCGCTGGCGCAGGCGGGGATCGCCCCGACGCTCGACCTCACCGGGCCGGCGGCGCTGCGACCCCTGCTGGTGAGCGGCCTCGCGCAGGATCGCCTGGTCCTCGTCGTGACCGCGACCGTACGCGAGGCGGAGGACCTGCAGGCAGAGCTTGAGGACCTCGTCGATCCGGCGACGGTCGCGCTGTTCCCGCCGTGGGAGACGTTGCCCCACGAGCGGTTGAGCCCGCGCAGCGACACCATCGGCCGCCGGTTGGCGGTGCTGCGCCGGCTCGTCCACCCCGAGGGGATCGCGACAGGCTCGACCACCGAGGGAGGCTCGACCACCGGGCCGATCCGCGTGCTGATCGCGCCCGTGCGTAGCGTGCTCCAGCCGCAGGCCAAGGGCCTGGCCGACCTCGAGCCGGTGGCGCTCGCGAAGGGACAGGAGATCGCGTTCGAGGAGGTCGTCGAGCGGCTCGCCGCAGCGGCGTACTCCCGCGTCGATCTCGTCGAGAAGCGCGGCGAATTCGCCGTACGTGGCGGCATCCTCGACGTCTTCCCGCCCACCGAGGAGCACCCGATCCGGGTGGAGTTCTTCGGCGACGAGGTCGACGAGATCCGTGCGTTCGCGGTCGCCGACCAGCGCACGCTCCCCGCCGAGGAACACCCCGTCGAGCGGTTGTGGGCACCTCCGTGCCGTGAGCTGCTCCTCACACCCGACGTACGCGAGCGGGCCGCCGCGCTCGGCGAGGCACATCCCCAACTCGCCGACCTGACCGAGAAGCTCGCCCAGGGCATCGCCACCGAGGGCATGGAGTCGCTGATCCCGGTGCTCGTCGACGAGATGGAGTTGCTGGTCGACCTGCTGCCTGGTGATGCGATGGTGCTCACCCTCGACCCCGAGCGGGTCCGCACCCGCGCCCACGACCTGGTCGCCACCAGTGAGGAGTTCCTGGGGGCGAGCTGGGCGGCGGCGGCTTCGGGCGGGACGGCCCCGATTGATTTGGGTGCCGCATCCCTCCACGAGATCGGCGACGTTCACGAGCACGCGCTGGCGCGAGGGTTGTCGTGGTGGAGCATCGGTCCGTTCGGTCTCGAGGGCGAGGCGGCCGGGATCACCGAGGCCGAGGCGTACCGCGGTGACATCGAGCGCGTGGTCGCCGACGTCCGCGCGAACCTTCACCACCGCCCGGTCGTGGTCATCCATCCCGGCGACGGCCCGGCGCAGCGCACGGTGGAGGTGCTCGGCGAGCACGACATCGCCGCTCGCCACGTCCCCGAGCTGACGGAGCGGGCGGACCTCGATGCCGACGTCGTCACCGTCGTCCGCGGCTCACTCACCAAGGGCCTGAGCACGCCGGACGTCTTCGTCATCACCGGGGAGGACATCTCCGGGCAGCAGGCCTCCACCCGCGACATGCAACGCATGCCGACGCGCCGCAAGAAGCAGATCGATCCGCTCGAGCTCAAGCCCGGCGACTACGTCGTGCACGAGCAGCACGGCGTCGGCCGCTTCGTCGAGCTGAGGCAGCGCGAGATGCAGGGTGCCGTACGCGAATTCCTCGTGCTCGAATACGGACCGTCCAAGAGGGGTTTTCCCAACGACACCCTCTACGTGCCCGCTGACACCCTCGACCAGGTCACCCGCTACGTCGGCGGCGAGCAGCCCAGCCTCGACCGGCTCGGCGGCGCCGACTGGTCCAAGCGCAAGGGCCGTGCGAAGAAGGCGGTCCGTCAGATCGCCGCGGAACTGATCAAGCTCTATGCCGCTCGTCAGGCGACGAAGGGGTACGCCTTCGGCCCCGACACCCCCTGGCAGCGCGAACTCGAGGACGCCTTCCCCTTCCACGAGACACCCGACCAGTTGACCACCGTCGAGGAGGTCAAGGCCGACATGCGCCGGGTGGTCCCGATGGACCGCCTCGTCTGCGGCGACGTGGGTTACGGCAAGACCGAGATCGCGGTCCGGGCCGCCTTCAAGGCCATCCAGGACGGCAAGCAGGTCGCGGTCCTGGTGCCGACCACGCTGCTGGTCACCCAGCACCTCAGCACGTTCGCGGAGCGGATGAGCGGCTTCCCGGTCGTCCTGAAGGCGCTGAGCCGGTTCCAGACCGAGACGGAGGCGGCTGCCGTACGTGCGGGGATCGCGGACGGTTCGATCGACATCGTGATCGGCACCCATCGGCTGCTCAGCCCGGACGTCCGTTTCAAGGATCTCGGCCTGATCGTGGTCGACGAGGAACAGCGCTTCGGCGTCGAGCACAAGGAGATGATGAAGCGGCTGCGCACCAGCGTCGACGTGCTGTCGATGTCCGCGACGCCGATCCCGCGCACCCTCGAGATGGCGATCACCGGCATCCGGGAGATGTCGACGATCACCACGCCGCCGGAGGAACGGCACCCGGTGCTGACCTATGTCGGCGGCTACGACGACAAGCAGGTGATCGCCGCCGTCCGCCGCGAACTGCTCCGCGACGGCCAGGTCTTCTACATCCACAACCGGGTCACCTCGATCGAGAGGGCCGCCGCGAAGATCAAGGAGCTGGTCCCGGAGGCACGGGTCGCGACCGCGCACGGACAGATGGGGGAGCACCAGCTCGAGCAGGTGATGCTCGACTTCTGGGAGAAGCGTTTCGACGTGCTGGTGTGCACGACGATCGTCGAGTCCGGCCTCGACGTCTCCAACGCCAACACGATGATCATCGAGCGCGCCGACGCCCTCGGGCTGTCCCAGCTGCATCAGTTGCGCGGTCGGGTCGGCCGCAGCCGCGAGCGGGCGTACGCGTACTTCCTCTATCCCACCGAGAAGCCGCTGACCGAGACCGCCCACGAGCGGCTCGCGACGCTGGCCCAGCACTCCGACCTCGGTGGTGGCATGGCGATCGCGATGAAGGACCTCGAGATCCGTGGTGCGGGCAACCTGCTCGGTGGCGAGCAGTCGGGGCACATCGCCGACGTCGGCTTCGACCTCTACGTCCGCCTGGTCGGCGAGGCGGTCAACGAGTTCAGGGAGTCGCAGGAGCCGGGCTCGGGAGTCGAACAGCTCAAGGAGGTGCGCATCGAACTGCCCGTCGACGCCCACCTGCCGCACGAGTACGTCCCCAGCGAGCGGCTGCGGCTGGAGATGTACAAGCGTCTCGCCGAGGTCCGCGCCGACGAGGACGTCGCCGCGCTGCGTGACGAGCTCACCGATCGATATGGCGCGCCGCCCGAGCCGGTGGACCGGCTGCTCGAGGTGGCGCTGCTGCGCGTACGCCTGCGTGGCTTCGGGATCGCCGAGGTCACGATGCCGGGCAACTTCATCCGGTTCGCCCCGGTGAAGCTGCCGGAGTCCCGGCTCGTACGCCTCAAGCGGCTCCATCCCAAGGCGATCCACCGCAGCCAGACCGACACCCTGCTGGTGCCGAAACCGGTCAAGCGTGACGCCGACCTGGTCGCGTTCGCCGCCGAGGTCGTCCACCAGATCATCGACCCTGCGACCACGTGAGGGGACTCACAACGGCGGTGCGTAGCATGGCTGCCGTGAAGAGACTGCTGCCCGTGGCCGCCCTTTCGCTCGTCGTCCTCAGCGGGTGCGCGCACAACCCGCAGGTGGCCGCGACCGTCGCCGGCCACGACATCAGCACGCACGACGTCGACGTGCTCACGAAGGCACTGTGCGTCGAGCAGTCGCAGTCGTCGCAGGGCGGGCCGACGACGCTGGCCTCGTTGCGCGCCTCGGCGCTGAGCGCGTTGATCAGCAGCGACGTCGACGCCGACTACGCCAAGGAGAACGACCTGAAGTACTCACCGACCACGTTGAGTGCCCAGGTCGGCCAACTCGATTCGCTGATCACCAAGCTCCCCGCCAAGGACCAGGATCTCGCGCGGAGCCTGATCTCCGACCTGTTGCGCGGGCAGATCCAACTCCAGCAGGCCGTGGTGCAGCAGATCCGGCAGGCCGGGCAGCAGCCGACGCAACAGAGCGTCACCCAGGGCATGCAGCTCCTCGAGCAGCAGCACGCCACCAAGCTCAAGACGACGGTCAACCCGCGCTACGACATCGGCACCGCCACCGAGTCCGACAACGGGTCCGTGTCGCGTGCGGTGTCGGCCGACGCGAAGGATGCGCTGACCGTGCTTCGCGGCGGGACCTCCACGTCGTACGTCTCCTCGCTGCCCAGCAGCCAGCGGTGTGGCTGAGCCCTCACCGCTCGTCGAGCTGATCGGAGTCTTCGAGCAGCTCCGACGCGAATGCCCGTGGAAGGCTGCCCAGACGCACGAGTCGTTGACGCGCTACCTCATCGAGGAGGCGTACGAGGCCGTCGAGGCGATCGAGTCCGGCGACCTCGACGCGATGCGTGACGAACTCGGCGACGTCTTGTTGCAGGTCTACCTGCAGGCGGAGATCGCCGCGCAGGACGGCGCCTTCGACGTCGAGGACGTCGCGGCCGGGCTGCGCGACAAGATGATCCGCCGCAACCCACACGTGTTCGGCGACGAGCAGGAGCTCGCGCGCACCGGCGACCCTGCGGCGATCAACGAGCGTTGGCAGCAGATCAAGGCCGAGGAGCAGTCCCGCGAACGACTCCTCGACGGGGTCCCGGTCGCCCTCCCGGCGCTCCAGCGCGCCGCCAAGCTCGTCGACCGGGCCGAACGAGCCGGCACCCCCGTGCAGGTGGACCCTGCGTCGGTCGAGCTCGGCGAGCGGCTGCTCGGCCTCGTCATCGCCGCCCACGACGCAGGGGTCGACCCAGAGACAGCGCTGCGCACAGCCGTACGCCGTCGCGAGTAGTCGACCGCGCGTCCCACGGATGCGGGATGATCTGCGCATGAGACTCGGGCGGGTCATGATCGCGCTGCTGGCGAGCGCTGCCGTGGTGGGCTGCGCGCCCCAGGGCGACGAGGACCCGATGCCGACCCCGACGGCGACCCAGACGGTGGTCACCAAGGCGGCGGTGCCGTTGCCGAGGATCCCGCACGGCACGGTCACTGGGCCGCTGCCGGCGGTGAGGGTCGACCACAACACCATCCACGTCGGCTCGCGTGCGTACGACGTCGCGCCGTTGCGTGCCGATGCGGCGGTCTCGACCAGGGGTGGGGTCTATTTCCTCAACGCCGGCGAGGTCTGGTACCTCGACGACCGCGGCGCGCGGGGGACCGGATATGCCCATGTGCGGCGGCTCGTGGTGTCCTCGGACGGCCGCTACCTCGGTCTCGTCGACCGCAACCACGGTCCGGTCGACGCGGCGAAGGTGCAGATCGCGACCGCGGTGGCGTACGACACCACCACGGGCCGGGTGGCGCTGCACTCGAGGGCAGGGATGCGAGGCAGCTCCGCCGGCGCGGCCGACACCGATCTGCGAGCGCTGTACCGCCGGCATCCGCCCGTCGCGACCGGTTTCTTCGACGATGCGTTGATCGCGTCGACTCCCGCGGGGATGTACGTCTACCCACTCTCCGGCGCGGCCCCCCACCCGCAGTCCTGAGGGCGGCGCGCGCGGCCGAATCCGTGCGTGTTCACAGCCGAGTCCCTCCCAAGGATCGGTAGGTGCCGCCGTTAGGCTTCAGGTGTTCTGCACCGTAGGTGATCCACCCCCGATCCAGGAGCGACCTTGGCCGCCATCGACACCGTCCACGCCCGCGAGATCCTCGACTCCCGAGGCAACCCGACCGTCGAGGTCGAGGTCCTTCTCGAGGACGGGGCCGGCGGCAGGGCAGCGGTCCCGTCCGGAGCGTCGACGGGCGCGTTCGAGGCGGTCGAGTTGCGCGATGGCGGCGAGCGTTATCTCGGCAAGGGCGTCGGCAGGGCCGTGGCGGCCGTCGTGGAGAAGATCGGGCCTGCCGTCGAGGACGAGGACGCCGCGGATCAGCGGGCGATCGACCAGATCATGATCGAGCTCGACGGCACTCCCAACAAGGCCAACCTCGGCGCCAACGCGATCCTGGGCGTCTCGCTCGCGGTCGCCCGTGCGGCGGCGGAGTCCGCGGAACTGCCGCTCTACAGATACGTCGGCGGCCCCAACGCGCACCTGTTGCCGGTCCCGATGATGAACATCCTCAACGGTGGCGCCCACGCTGACACGAACGTCGACATCCAGGAGTTCATGATCGCGCCGATCGGAGCGGCGACCTTCACGGAGGCGCTCCAGCAGGGCGCCGAGGTGTATCACTCCCTCAAGGCCGTGTTGAAGAAGCAGGGTCTCGCCACCGGTGTCGGGGACGAGGGTGGCTTTGCGCCGGACCTGCCCAGCAACCGCGCCGCCCTCGACCTGATCTCCCAGGCGATCGAGGCGGCCGGGCTCAAGCTCGGCACCGATGTCGCGCTGGCCCTCGACGTCGCGGCCAGCGAGTTCTACAACGATGGCGCGTACGCCTTCGAGGGCGGCTCGAAGAGCGCTGCCGAGATGAGTGCGTACTACGCCGACCTGGTGGCGTCCTACCCGATCGTGAGCATCGAGGATCCTCTCAACGAGGAGGACTGGGACGGGTGGAAGACGATCACCGATGAGCTGGGCAGCCGGGTGCAGCTGGTCGGCGATGACCTCTTCGTCACCAACGTCGAGCGCCTCCAGCGCGGCATCGACGGCGGCCAGGCCAACGCGATGCTCGTCAAGGTCAATCAGATCGGTTCGCTGACCGAGACCCTCGACGCCGTCGAGCTCGCGCACCGGTCGGGCTTCCGCAACATGATGAGCCACCGGTCCGGCGAGACCGAGGACACCACGATCGCCGACCTCGCCGTGGCGACCAACTGCGGCCAGATCAAGACCGGGGCCCCGGCCCGATCCGAGAGGGTTGCGAAGTACAACCAACTGCTGCGCATCGAGGAGGACCTGGCCGACGCCGCGCGCTACGCCGGCCGCGCGGCGTTCCCGAGGTTCGCTGGCTGACGATGTCCGGACCCCGCCGCTCCCCCCAGACCCGCCGCCCCGACCGGTCCGGCCGACCGGCCGGCGGCCGGACGCGTCCGGGTGAGCGCGCGACCGCCCGCATCCCCGTCGCGGCGCCGACCGCGACCGCGCGTCGCACCCGGTTCACGAACCGGATGTTCGTCTTCGTGCTCGTCCTCGCGGTCCTGGTGATCTCCTACGCGTCGTCGATGCGCGCGTACCTCCGCCAGAGCGGGGAGATGAACGACCTCAAGGCGCAGATCGCGAGCGCGCAGAAATCGATCGCGTCGATGAAGGCCGAGAAGCACCGCTGGCAGGACCCGGCGTACGTCGAGGAACAGGCCCGGCTGCGCTTCGGCTGGGTGGTCGCCGGCGAGACCGGTTATCAGGTGATCGGTCGGGACGGGAAGCGCCTGGCGGGCACGGGCGAGTTGTCCACCCCCACCCAGCACCTCCCCGCCCCGACGGCCTGGTGGTCGACGCAGTACGACTCGCTGCGCGCGGCCGATCACCCAGAGGTCAAGCACAAGGCGCCCACCCCGTTGAAGAAGATCACTCCGGACTCCAAGGACGACACCTCAGGTGGGTGAGCAGGTGAGCGTCTCGGACCGTGAGGTCGTGCGTGCCCAGTTGGGCCGCGCGCCCCGCTCGATCCACGCGATCGGGCATCGCTGCCCGTGCGGCAATCCGGACGTGGTGACCACCGAACCCCGGCTCGACAACGGCACCCCGTTCCCGACCACGTTCTACCTCACGTGCCCGCGGGCGGCTTCTCGGATCGGGACGCTCGAGGCATCCGGGATGATGCGGGAGATGACCGATCGGCTGGCCGCCGACCCGGTGCTCGCCGAGGCGTACCTCGCGGCGCATGAGCGTTACCTCGCAGCGCGGGCCGAGATCGAGCGGGACACCGGCCCGGTCCCGGAGATCGAGGGGGTGAGCGCGGGCGGCATGCCGAGCCGCGTCAAGTGTCTCCACGTCCTCGCCGGTCAGGCCCTCGCGCAGGGTCGCGGAGTCAACCCGCTCGGCGACGAGGTCCTCGACGCACTGGGGGAGTGGTGGGCCTCGGGTCCGTGCGTCACCGGGGACGAGACGTGAGCGGCCCGACACGCGTGGCCGCATACGACTGCGGCACCAACTCGTTGCGACTGCTGGTCGCCGACCTCGACCCGGACACCGGCAGCGCCACGGAGATCTATCGCGGCATGCAGATCGTCCGCCTGGGGGAGAACGTCGACCGCACCGGTTCGCTGTCGCCGGTCGCCCTGCAACGCACCCTTGCCGCGGTGGACGAGTTCAGTCAGATCGCGCACGAGCGTGGCGCGGAACGCACGGTGTTCGCCGCGACCTCGGCTGCCCGCGATGCCGACAACGCGCCGATGTTCATGACCGAGGTGACCACGCGAGTCGGCGTCGAACCGGTCGTGCTCACGGGGGATGAAGAGGCCCGGTTGTCGTTCGCAGGTGCCGTCCGTACGCTCCGGGGCGCGACCCCGGGCCCGTACCTCGTCGTCGACATCGGTGGCGGCTCGACCGAATGCATCCTCGGTACGGACGTCGTGACGCACGCCCAGTCCCTCGACATCGGATCGGTGCGGATCTCCGAGCGACACCTGGAGAGCGACCCGCCCACAACGGAGCAGATCGCAGCAGCTGTCGAGGACATCGACGCCACGCTGGACACCCTCGGACTCGACCTCACCGACGCGGCCACGGTCGTCGGTGTCGCCGGCACGGTCACGACGATCGCAGCCGGTGCGCTACGTCTGGACTCCTACCAGCGCGACGTCATCCACCACTCGGTCATCGATGTCGCATCCGTCCAGGCGGTGGTCGGCCGGCTGCTCGCGATGAGCATCAGTGAGCGTCTGGCGCTCGGCTACCTCCATCCGGGGCGGGCCGACGTCATCGGTGGTGGCGGCCTGATCCTCGAGCGACTGCTGCGACGCACCTCTGTCAACGCACTGCTCGTCTCCGAACACGACATCCTCGACGGCCTCGCATGGTCTGCCGTCGGGACCGATTGAGAAATCCAACCGCATCCGGGAGGACACATGTTCCGCAAGAGCGACAAGAACACCTCGGTCGCCGAGCCCGCCGAGGGCGAATCCGAGAGCCCCGCTGCGGGCCCGGGGACCGGTCCGACCGATGTCCCCGACCGGGTGCTGCTGCGTCCGGGGGAGACGCCGCCGAGCGACGCTCCCGCGCCGCCGGCCCAGCCGCCGGTTCGGCCACCGGCCGTCGCGATCACCGACCCGGCTGTCGCCGACGAGGCGCACACCCAGGTCATGGCGGCGCCGGAGGTCGATGACGAGACCTTCGATCGCCGGTCGGGTTGGTACGTGCTGCGCAAGAGCATCCGCGAGTTCAAGGACGACAACGGCACCGACCTCGCCGCGGCGCTGACGTACTACTCCGTGCTGTCGATCTTCCCGGCCGCCCTCGCGCTGCTGTCGATCATCGGTCTCGTGGGCAACGGGCAGAAGGCTGTCGACAACGTCCTCGACGTGCTCACCCCGCTGGTGTCCTCCGGGACGATCGAGAACATCCGCGGTCCGCTGACGAACCTCTCCCACTCGCAGGCGGCCGGAGCGACGTTCCTCATCGGCCTCCTCGGCGCACTCTGGTCGGCCTCGGCGTACGTCGGCGCCTTCGGCCGTGCGATGAATCGCGTCTACGAGGTCGATGAGGGCCGCGCCTTCTGGCGGCTGCGCCCGGTCAACGTCGTCATCACGGTCGTCACACTCGTGCTCAGCGCGGTGGCCGTGGTGATCCTCGGTGCGTCCGGTCCCGTGGCCGACTCCCTGGGCAGCAAGCTCGGGCTCGGCGACCAGACCGTGACGGTCTGGGACTACGCCAAGTGGCCCGTCCTCGTGATCATCGTGGTGCTGATCATCGATGTGTTGTATTTCTGCACCCCGAACGTGCGGTTTCCGAAGTTCCGCGCGCTTTCGACAGGCGCCTGTGTGGCCCTCGTGGTGTGGGTCCTCGCCTCGGCCGCCTTCGGGTTGTACATCGCCAACTTCAGCTCCTACGACCGCACGTACGGTTCGGTCGCCGGCGTCGTCATCGCGCTGTTGTGGTTGTGGCTCACCAATGTCGCGCTGGTCTTCGGAGCCGAGATCGACTCCGAAGTCGAGCGCGCGCACGAACTGCACCGCGGCCTGCCCGCCGAGGAGCGACTGCAGCTCCCGGTGCGCACGGCACGCGGCATCGAGAAGGCCGAGCAGCGCCGTCAGCGCGACCAGGACAGCGGACGCGAGATCCGGGAGCAGCGGGTCGGCGCCGGTGACCCTGAGGACCGCCCCTTCTGACCCTCGCTGCACGGCTCGGTAATGTCGGGCCATGGAACGCATCCGCGGGCTCCTTGGTGAGCGCACCGGTGAACTCGCGGAGAGTGACATCCCCGACCTGTATCCCTGGCCCGCCGGCCGCCGTTGGGTGCGAGCGATGATGGTGACCACCCTCGACGGTGCCGCCGCCGGTCCCGACGGGTTGAGCGGGTCGATCTCGTCGGCCGCGGACAAGGCCGTCTTCGACGGTGTACGTCAGTTCGCTGACGTCATCCTGGTCGGTGCCCACACGATTCGAGCCGAGCAGTACGGCCCGGTCCGCGCTGCGGCGTATCCCGGGCCGGAGCGGGCCGCTCAGGGCCTCACCGAGGCGCCGGTGCTCGTCACCGTGAGTGGCCGCCTCGACCTGCCGTGGGAGCTCCCCTTGTTCTCCGAGTCCGCCCACAGACCGATCGTCTTCACCGCGGGCGGTGCCGATCCCCAGGCGCTGGCCTCTGCCCGTGAACACGCGGACGTGGTCGTCCTCGACGGCGACCGGGTCGATCCTGCGCGTCTGCTCGACGAGTTGGAACGCCGGGGCCTGCTCCGCATCGATTGCGAGGGAGGCCCGACATTCCTCAACGAGTTGCTTGCCGCGGATCTCGTCGACGAGGCCGATATCACCATCTCCCCGACGTTCGCCGGCACCGGCCACAGTCCGCAGACCTCGCTGTTGCCGCAGGTCTCGCGGTTCGAGCTCGTCCAGGTGCTGCTCAACGACGGCTTCGTGATGAACCGCTACGTCAAGGAACGGCCATGATCACCCTTGCCGAATTCGCACGTCTCGCCGAGGCGTACGCCGAAGATCTCGCGCGCGAGGTGTCGCCGATCCGGATCGGCGACACGGTGCACGTCACCGACCGCGAACCCGTCGTGATGGCAACCGTCAATCTCTCGCGCGACTCGACGTATCGGGAGAGCGTGGCCGTCTCCCCCGAGTCGGCAGTCCGGAAGGCGCGAGTGGCCGCGGCGCAGGGTGCGCACTGCGTCGACGTGGGCGCCGAGTCGACCACGGCAGCCGCGGAGCGGGTCGACGTCGCGGCACAGATCGACCGGCTGATGCCCGTGGTGAAGACACTCGCCGCCGACGGCATCGTGGTGTCGGTGGAGAGCTACCACCCCGAAGTGGTCGGGGCCGCGCTCGATGCGGGCGCACGGATCGTCAACCTCACCGGGACATCCGACGAGCAGGCGGTCTTCGAGGAGACCGCTCGCCATGACGCGACGCTGATCCTGTGCCACGCGACCGGCGCCAACGTACGCGAGATCGGCGACGTGGACCTCGCTGACCCGATCGAGGACATGGCCACGCTGTTGTCCGCACGTGTCGAGCGGGCGCGCGCCGTCGGTGTCGAGCAGATCGCGGTGGACCCCGGTCTCGGCTTCTACTACGCCAACACCGTCGACCCCGCGACCCGGGTCGACTACCAGACCCGGGTGCTGACCAGCACCTTCCGGCTGCGCAGCCTCGGCCTACCCATCTGTCATGCGATGCCGCACGCCTTCGACCTCTTCGAGGAGGAGTTCCGGACGGCCGAGGGCTTCTTCACGGTGCTCGCGCGCCTCGGTGGCACCGGCATCTTCCGCACCCACGAGGTCGGCCGGGTGGTGCCCGTACTCCGCGCGATGTCAGCCCTGTCCGTCGGTGGCTGACCTCCCGCACCCGAGCACGGGGCAGTTGTTCCCCAGCCCGGTCCCGCCCGGGACCGGCTGGCCGGGAGACCCTGCGTCGGCGGGTACGCCCGTGGCACGTACCGCCGGCGGGGTCGCGCGTCTCGCGGCGAGGGCCACCCTGGATGAACTCGATGCGCGCGTGTCGGTCTGTGCCGCATGTGAGCGACTCGTCGAGTGGCGCGAGAAGGTGGCCCACGACAAACGCGCCTCCTTCGCGGACGAGCCCTATTGGGGACGTCCGGTCCCCGGCTGGGGGGACCCGGAACCCGGGATCCTCATCGTCGGCCTCGCTCCGGCGGCGAACGGCGCCAACCGGACCGGCCGGATCTTCACCGGTGACCGTTCGGGCGACTGGTTGTTCGCCTCCCTGCATCGCGTGGGCCTGGCGACCCGTTCGACCTCGACCGCCGCCGGCGACGGGCAGGCGCTGGTAGGAGCACGGATGGTGTGCGCGGTCCGGTGCGCCCCACCGGACAACAAGCCGACACCGGAGGAACGGGTCACGTGCGCGCCGTGGCTCGTGCGTGAGCTGGCGCTGGTCGCCGACTCGGTGCGTGCCGTCGTCTGTCTCGGTGCCTTCGGATGGGACGCGGCCCTGCGTGGCCTCGGCTCGGTGGGATACGACGTCCCGAGACCCCGCCCGAAATTCGCCCACGCCCGCGAACTGACCCTCTCCTCCGGCGCCCGCCCGGTGACCCTGATCGCCAGCTACCACCCCTCCCAGCACAACACCTTCACCGGCCGCCTCACCGAGGACATGATGGACGCCGTCTTCCGCCGTGGGATCGAGGTCGCGCGCGCAGCCATGTAACGCGGGGTTATTGCTTGTGCACAAGGGCCAGGACAGCTGATCTGTGCACCAGCACCCCACTTACATGTACGCAAGTGATGGTGCGCCGGAGGGGCGTCCTGCGGCTTGTACACAAGCACGAGAGCTTGTGTACAAGGGCCAGGACGGGCCCTCGGCGCACCAACACCGGTTTACATGAGAGGGTCGGCGCCATGCCCCAACTCGCCATCACCGTCCTGGGCCACGACCGGCCAGGGATCATCGCCGAGACGACTGCGGCGCTCGCAAGCCTCGGGGTCAACATCGAGGACTCCACGATGACGCTCCTGCGGGGGCACTTCGCGATGATGCTCGTCACCGACACCGCGGCGCCCGAGGCGGACGTCGAGGCTGCCCTCGGGGGACTGGCCGCGGACGGGTCGTTGAGCGTCGACGTACGCGAGATCCCGGACGAGGGCGTTGCGAGTGTCGGTACGGCGTACCTGCTCTCCGTGCACGGTGGCGACCGCCCCGGCATCGTCTCGTCGGTGGTCACCGAGGTCGCCGCTGTCGGGGGCAACATCACCGATCTCTCGACGAGACTCAGCGGCGACCTGTACGTGCTCCTTGCGGAGTGCGACCTGCCCGCCGGCGTCGACGCCGCGGTCCTCGAGGCACGGATCCGCGCTGTTGCGGACGAGCTCGGCGTAGGCGCATCGCTGCGGCCGCTGGAGAGCGACGACCTCTGATGAGCGCTGCCACTCGGCCCGTCGACACCGTCGTCGGGCGTTGGACCGAGGCCGAACTCGCAGTGAGCGGGAACATCCTCGCGGTGGTCACCGCGCCGGCAGATGTCCTCGCCGCCCTCGGCGACGACGTCGACCCGACCGCGACCGAGATCGTCCAGCTCGCAGCCGACCTGATCGCCACCATGCGGGTCTCACCGGGCTGTGTCGGGCTGGCCGCTCCCCAGGTCGGCGTGAGCGCCCGAGTGTTCTGCGTCGATGTCTCCGCCCACCCGAAGACCCGTGCCCACCACGGCACGTTCGTGCTGTGCAACGCGGAGGTCGTCACCGCGACCCGCAACGAGAAGGCGCGCGAGGGCTGCATGAGCGTGCCGGACCTCACCGGCGACGTGAAACGGGCCACCCGCCTCGTCGTACGCGGTCAGCTTCCCGGCACCGGCGAGGAGGTCACCGTCGAGGCCGAGGCCTTCGAGGCCCGTGCATTGCAGCACGAGATCGACCACTGCGCCGGGCTGCTCTTCCTCGATCGTGTCGCCGGCGCGCACGCCCTCCACGCCCGCAAGACATACTTGTGAGTTGAGCGCATCGCCCCGGTATCCCAATCGGCAGAGGAAGCGGACTTAAAATCCGCGCAGTGTGGGTTCGACCCCCACCCGGGGCACCAGGGAGGACGACACCTCAGGCGGGGTTGATCGTGCTGGTGTCGATCACGAACCGGTAGCGGACGTCGCCGGCCACGACGCGGTCGTACGCCGCGTCGACCTGGTCCGCCGAGATCGTGTCGATGGTGGCGCCCAGACCGTGCGCGGCGGCGAACTCGAGCATCTCCTGGGTGGCCGGGATGCCGCCGATGTTGGACCCGGCGAGCACCTTGGAGCCGCCCACGACCGCGCCGGCACCGAAGTCGTAGTTCTCCGGCGGGATGCCGACGTTCACCATCGCGCCGAGCGGCTTGAGCATCGCGAGGTACGAGGGCATCGGGAGGCCGGCGCTGACGGTGTTGAGGATCAGGTCGAAGCGCTTGCGGTTGTCACGGAACACCGAGTCGTCCTCGGTGGCGAGGTAGTGATCGGCGCCGAGCGCGGCAGCATCGTCCGACTTGGCGCTGCTGCGGGAGATCACGGTCACCTCGGCGCCGAGTGCGTGCGCGAATTTCACACCCATGTGGCCGAGACCGCCCAGGCCGACGACCGCGACCTGCTTGCCGGGACCTGCCCCCCATCGCGTGAGCGGGGTCCACGTGGTGATGCCGGCGCACAGGAGCGGGGCGGCCTCGTCGAGGCCGATGCCCTCAGGAATACGCACGGCGAAACGCTCGGAGACCACGACCTGCTTGGCGTAGCCGCCGTACGTCGGGTCGCCGTCGTACCCACGACCGTTGTAGGTCATCACGGCGCCCTTGTCGCAGAACTGCTCCTCGCCGTCCTTGCAGTACGCGCACTCGCCACACGAGTCGACCATGCAACCGACTCCGACCCGGTCGCCGACCTTGTACTTGGTCACCGCACCGCCCACCGCGGCGACGGTGCCTGCGATCTCGTGGCCGGGGACCATCGGGAAGATCGACTTCCCCCACTCCTCGCGCACCTGGTGGATGTCGCTGTGGCAGATGCCGGCGAACGCGATGTCGATGACGATGTCGTCGTCGCGCAGGTCGCGGTGCTCGATCGTACGGATGGTGAACGGGGCGCCGGGAGACTCGGCGACGACGGCTTCAGTGGTGATGCTCATACCTCCACTATCCCCCGACGGTGGTCGGGCCTGTCGAGAGACCCCTCAGCCGGCGGTGGAGCCGTGGCACATGTAGGACGTGCCGCCTGCGGGGTCCCATCGGCCGTGGTCGAGGCGGAGGAAGCGCCAGCAGCTGCCGTTGGTCTTGCCGCCGACGTCCTCAGGGGCGTGCAGGCCGTTGCTGGTCCAGTGGTGGACGCCACGGATCTTCGAGACGAGGCTCGCCCTGGTCAGCTTCCCGCCGAGTTCGACCGCCTCCTGGACGAACAGGCGGGCAGCCGACCAGGCGAACACTCCGAAGTAGGACGGTGCGGCCCCGGGTGCGACCTGTTGCAGCCAGGTCTCGTAGAGCCGGAGCTCGGGGTTGTGGGCGGTCTCGTCGAAGGGTGTGAAGTTGATGAACACGAACGCCCCGTTGACCGCGCTCCCGCCGGATTTGACGAAGTTGGGGTCGTAGGCGGTGGGGTCGAGCAGGAACACCTTGGGGTGGAAGTCGGCGCTCTGCATCGCTTGGGCGAGCCGGACGGCTTCGTCGCTGGAGCCGACGAACTGAACCCACTGCACGCCGGCGTCCTTCATGTGCTGGACGTAGGGGGAGTAGTTGAACTCGGCGACGTCGAAGGCGCCGGAGTAGACGAACCGCATCCCGCGCTTCTTCTCCACGACCATCATGTTCTTGGCGTTGTCGACCGATGCCGCGGCGTTGACGTAGATCATCGCGGCGTGCTGGGTGGCGTGGTGGTAGTGCTTGAGGAAGAAGTCGGGCACGGCGTTCTGGAACATGCGGGTCTGGGTCGCCTGCGCTCCGAAGCAGGTGGTGCAGTCGTTGCGGGCATCGGAGACGGCCTGGGAGCGGATGTCGGGCAGTCCGCAGGCCTGGGCGGTGCTCGCGCCCCCGGAGTCGAAGGCCGACATCGAGCCGACCGCAGCGAAGGACTTCGCGCATGCGGTCGCATACGACGTCTGGTCGCCGCCGGAGTCGGTGCGGCTGTCCAGGGAGAGCACGGAGAGCTTGCGACCGCACAATGACGAGGTCGCGTTGAAATAGGCGACGTATGCCTTCACCGCCTGTTGTGCCGAGGTGAAGATGCCGGGCACGGGCCCGCTGATGTCGGAGGCGTTGGCGAGGGTGATCGTGTCGTCGGTGATACCGGTCTGGTTCTTGAAACCTGCGCACGAGCCCCGGCGGGCGCCACCGGTGGCCGAGTGGACGCCGTGTCCCTGCGAGGTCGAGTGCGTCGCAGTGCCACCCGCCGAACCATCGGATCCCGTCGAGCCGCCCGAACCAGCCCCGGAGCCTGAGCCGGTCGCGTTCCCGGAGCCGGCGCCGGACGCACCCGTGCCGGTCGTATCGCCGGGGACGGTGCTGCCCGGCTGGGCGAGGCCCGGTGCGGTGCGCGCACGGACGTATCGGGGGCTGAGGGACGAGCCGCCGCATCCGGTCAGGACGAGCGCTCCGACGATGAGCAGGGCGTACGCGGGCCACAGGATGTGCTCGGTCGTGGAGTGCGTACGCAACGGGTGCTCCTTCCGTCACCACCTATTCCAACACTTGCACGTCCTCATCTATTTCGGCGGTGGCCACTCCGGCTCCGCCTTGTCGAGCAGCCATCGTTTGAAGAGGGGCTCGAGATCGAGGCCGGTCTGGGCGTCCCACCAGCGCAGGTTCTCGGCGTAGTCGGCGTTGCCGAAACGGTGTTCGCGCGGCCACGCGGCGGCGATCTTCCAGAATTTCGCGGTGCCGACCTGCTGGCGCACGAGGTCCCACATGAGTGCGGGGATGTAGTAGATGTTGCCGTCGAAAGCCGAGTGTTTGAACGGTCGCGCGGGGGGTCCGGCGCGACCCCGCCAGTCAGGTGCGCTGAAGCTCCAGTTGGTGAGGATCGTGTTCAACCGACTCGCAGAGCCGTGCGAGGCCCACACCGCCTCGGCGAGATAGGTCGCCCAGCCCTCGTTGAGCCATCCGTCGTGCCAGCGCTCGGGCGTGACCTCGTCGCCGAACCAGTGGTGGGCGATCTCGTGGACGATCGTGTCCTTGGCGAGGTCGCCCTCGTTGCGGCCGAGGGTGATCATGGTCTGGGTCTCCATGCCGCCCTGCGGCGCGACGAGGATCCCCAGCGTCGGGAACGGGAACCTGCCCAACTTGTTCTCGAGCCACTTGACGGCGGTCGCGGCGTAACGGACCTTCTTCAGGGTCCATGGCTGGTCGCGCGGGGTCCAGTACGTGATCGGCAGTCCGGGGACCCGACGGTCGACGGTCTCCTTGTACGGCCCGATCCCGACCGTGGTCAGGTAGGAGGACGCCGGAGTCGTCAGTTGCCAGTGGGTGCGCGTCAGACCGTGCTTCTTCGTCCGCGAGCGCAGCCGTCCGTTCGCCACCCCGACCCAGTGCTTCGGCGCGGTGATGCGGAAGTCGTAGAGGGCCTTGTCGCTCGGCTGGTCGTTGACGGCGTACCACGTGAAGGCGCCGAAAGGCTCGTCCTGCGCGGTGTAGCCCTCGCCCCGCGCGTTCGAGGACCAGCCGAGCGGCATCTTGTCGCCGCCGACGCGGGTCGACCTGAGCCCGACCGGGCGGGGCTCGCCGTGGTAGCGCAGATGGAGCGTGTAGCGGTTGCCCGCGACGACGCCGTGGTGGAAGTCGATCGTGTGGTGATCGGGCCTGCTGACGCGGACCGGCCGGCCGTCGAGGCGTACGTCTGCGGTGTGCAACCGGGAGGACAGGTCCAGGCTGAAGTGTGCGGCACTGTGTGCGGCGCGGAACCGCAGCGTCTCGATCCCGGTGAGCTCGCGTGTGGCGCGGTGCCAGCGCAGACTCAGCGCGTAGTGCAGCGCGTCGACGGTGGTGTTGCCGTACGCCGGGAACATGTCGTCGCGTACGGGGTGGCTGATCGCCGTGGCGTACGGACCGGTGGTGCTGGCGTCGCTGGGGAGGGTGGCGACGGTGGTGGCCAGCAGGCCGGCGGCGGCGACTGTGATCGACGTACGGAAGCCCGAGTGCATGTTTCCCCCTTCGGCGCCGACCGAGGGCGCGTGCTCACTCTAGACCGGCGCGGGCCACTGCAGCAGTGAAGTCGTCGTGCAGTCCGACGCGGTCCGCAGCCTGCTCGACCGCGTCGACCAGACCCTTCGGGGCGGCATCGAGCAGTGATCGCAGATGTGCGGCGTCGAGGCCGGTCAGGGTCGGCGCGAGTTGGACCAGGGCGTCGTCGCTCATCGCCGCCACCACGGGGACAAGGCTGTCCCAGATGGCGGCGTCGGAGGCGGCTGCGATCAGACCGGAGATGACGTCGTCACCCAACCCCGCGATCACCTCGGCGATCGCTGCGCGCCGCTCGTCGGAGATGTTGTCGAGCAGGTCGAGTGCCTCCGGCCACAGCCCTCCATCCGCAGCGCAGCGCAGGATGCCGGCGATCCGCTCCGGCTCGAGGAGGCCGAGGGCGTGGTCGAGGTGCTCCTTCTGCTCGAGGACGAAGGCCGTCCGCAGCAGCGCCTCATCGGTGAGTGAGGCCATCGCGACCGAGAGCGTCTCGTCGGGCATGTACGCCAGGAAGCGGCCCATGGTGACGAATTCAGCCCGCTGGCCCAACTCGGTGGCGACGGGTTCGACGAGGTCTGCCGGAACGCCCGCGATGATCGCGGCGACCCGGCGCGGGTCGAGTTCGATGGTGGTGTCGGTGAGGAACCCCGGTGACATCCGTTTGGCGACGTCGACGGCCTTGGCCGGGTCGATGGTTGCTGCCGCCCGAGCACTGAGGAGCGGACCGAAGCTGGATTCGCAGATGTTGGCGACGATCGGGGAGGGCAGCAGTTTCGCCGCGGCACCGAGCTTGGCCAGCGCCTGACCACCGGCGTCGAACAACGAGTCGGTGACCCGCTCCCGGAGGTCGCGCAACTCCTGGGCATCGACTCCCTCGAGGAATTCGAAAGTGCCGGCGTCGACTCCCACCAGTCGTTCCAGCTTGAGCATCTCGGCCTGGGTCTCGAGCCTCGCGCTCACCCGAAGAGCGCCTTCTTGATCGGGACGCGCAGCAGTCGGGGGATGAAGTCCAGACCGCGCTCGGTCGACTCCCGCAACTCCTTCTTCTGACGCTTCCGGGTCGCGTCGATCGCGTCGCACAGTCGGTCCTGGTCGGCTGGATCGAGAGCGGCGAGGCCGGGCGGGAGGGTGCCGCCGAACTCCTTCTCGAGCCGGTCGTCGGTAGCAGGCAAGGCTGTCTCCCCGGTCGATGGATGGATGAGGCCCTATCGTGTCGTCATGGCCCCTCGTCGTCCACCCGCGTGGGCACGTTCCGTGGTCCGAGCGGGCAACCGCGTCGGCGCGACACCGGTCGACCCGGGGGCTCGGCTGCGCTCGTTGGGCCGCGGGCATGCGAGCCTCGAGGACGCCGTACGTGGCAAGGTCGTGCTCGTGACGGGCGCATCCTCCGGGATCGGGAGGGCGAGCGCCCTCCGTCTGGGGCGGGCCGGCGCGACGGTCCTCGTCGTGGCCCGGACGCCGGAGGCGCTCGACGAGGTCGTGGCCGAGATCGCGGCTTCCGGTGGACATGCGGAGGCGTACCCCTGCGACCTGAGCGATCTGGACGCGATCGATGCGCTGGTCGGGGCAGTGCTCGCCGCCCACGGTGCCGTCGACGTGCTGGTCAACAACGCCGGCAAGTCGATCCGTCGCCGGATCTCGAAGTCCGTCGACCGGTTCCAGGACTTCACCCGGCCGATGCAGCTCAACTACTTCGGGTCGGTGCGGCTGACGCTCGGCCTGTTGCCGGAGATGATCGCATCGGGCAGCGGTCAGGTCGTGAACATCTCGACCTGGGCCGTGACGGTGCGACCGCCGCGCTTCTCCGGATACGTCGCCTCGAAGGCCGCCCTCGAGGCCTGGTCCGACAGCGTGCAGGCGGAGTTGCTCGACAGCGGCGTCGTGTTCACCACGATCAG
Organism: Marmoricola sp.; assembly: GCA_036384455.1. Lineage (GTDB taxonomy): Bacteria > Actinomycetota > Actinomycetes > Propionibacteriales > Nocardioidaceae > Marmoricola. The sequence continues at coordinate 23,874 of DASVMH010000295.1, forward strand.
GATGCCGCTCGTACGCACGCCGATGATCGCGCCGACGGCGTTCTACAAGAATCTTCCGGCGATCTCGGCCGAGGAGGCCGGCAAGGTCGTCACCGATGCCATCGTGAGCCGTTCCCGGCGGGTCACCCCGCTCGCGGCGACGGTGCCGTCCGTCATCGATGCGCTCAGTCCGCGGCTGGGGGACCGGGTGCGTCGGCTGGCGCCGTGACGGCGTCGGTGCCGTCGAGCCGGCCGGATTCGTCGCGGATCGGCAGGAACTGATCCGCGATCTGCGGCCAGGCGCCGTCGATGACGCGGTCGACGTAGATGCGGCGCGCGCGGCGTACGTGTTCCTTCTCCAGCTCGCGATGGAAGAAGCGGAGCAGGAACCGGCGCAGTTCACCGTCGAGACCGGCCAACTTCTGCAGGGCGGTCGAGCGCCGGCTCTCGCCGACGATCTCGATCTGGAGATCCTCCTCCTCGGGCGGCGTGATGTCCCAGACGATGGTCAGCGGCTCGACCAGCCGCAGGCGCACGATCAGCGGGACCACGACCTCGGCATGGAAGTGGTGGTGGTCGACGCGCAGATCGAGATCGAAGTCGACGGACACCGGGAGGAACACCCGGTAGGCGACGTCGTCGGCGGGCAACTCCTCGCCGTACGTCGGCAGGAACCGCCCTCGGGCGATCAGTCTGGCGATCTTGCGGCCCGGCCCGGCGCCGATCGGACCGAGCTCGAAGGTGGGGCCGAGGATCCGGTCGATCGAGCGCAACACCCGCTCGGTGTGCAGCACCCGGCGTAGGAAGACGTCCCCGAAGGCTTCGTACGTCATCGGCACGTCCTCGGGCTCGGCAACGTCCTGGGCGAGTTCCTCGGCCTGCAGCGCGATGTCGGTCACAGGTCCGATCATGCCTGCTTCGGGGGCCCGAGCGGGAACGAACCGTCCGGTACAGGCGTTGGAATCGTTGAGTCCCGCTAGAGTCGGGACCCATCGGTGACCGCCAGATCGGCGAGTCGCCACCGAACATGCGGAGGAGATCATGCAGGGCCGCAACCCCGTCTTCGCGCGGGCCGAGGGATTCAACGGCCGCGCCAACAGCTACGGCAACCCGACCTACTCCGGCAACGGCCAGTCCTACGCGGGCTACGGCGACCCCTCGACGTGGGGCGTCGGGACCCCCGGT
>DASVMH010000296.1:0-3481 GCA_036384455.1 Marmoricola sp.
GTGTGCAGGATCATGATCGTGTCGGTGCGGCCGCCGTCGACCCCGACGCCGCCGGTGCCGAGCTTGCGGTTCTCCGCCTTGGTCAACCCCTCGCGGCTGTCGGAGCCGACGAGGAGGTAGTTGGTGCCGGGTTGGTCGGCGGGGCCGCCCTTGGGCAGGGCGTTGATCTTGTCGACCTTGCTCCACGCCCAGAACGGGACCGCGATCAAGAAGATCAGCCACAGCACGATGACGACCGGGATCAGCACGCGCAGCCGTGGGATCCGCGGCCGCCACCCACGACCGCCGGTCTGGATCGGGGGCGGCATCGTCGGCGGCACCGTCGGCGGCACCGGCCGACCCGCGGGTGACGGGGTCGCTGCCGTCGATCCGGTCGCCGGACGAGGTGCGGTCGGCAACACGCGGGTGTGCTCGCTGTCAACGCCGCCGCCGGCGGTGGACGACGCATCGCTCTCCGGAGCGGGTGGATGCGATCGGCCGCCGTACAGCCAGTCGTACTCCGGGCCGTCCGTGGGGTTCGCCGGGTCGTGGGGGCGGTCAGGCATGCCGCAGACGCTACCGCGTGGCACCACGTCCCCGGCGTCCCTCGGCGCGCCGTTACCGGTGTGACGGGTGTGACTGGTGATACTGGGCGGGTTGCTCGATCGTAGGAGCCCTTCCCCATCCACGAGGCGAGAGGTACGACCCGACGTGAGTCCCGAGACCTGGGCACAGGTGAAACGCATCCGGTTCCGGCGAGCCGTGACGCTGATGTTGATGACCCTGGTCATCCCGGGCTCGGCCCAACTCGTCGCCGGTCGCCGTGAGGTCGGCCGGATCGCGATGCGCGTGTGGATGTGCCTGATCGCCCTGGGCGCGATGGTCGGGTTGCTCGCGCTGATCTCCCAGTCCTTCGCCTTCTGGTTCTTCACCAACACCCTCATCCTGGGCACGATCCGGTTCGCCCTCATCGGCCTCGCCCTGGGGTGGGCGTACCTGTTCGTGAACGCGTGGACCCTCGGCGACCCGCTCGCCCTGCATCGCCAGCAGCGACTCGCGATGGCGGGGATCAACGGACTGCTGTGCTTCTCCGTCGCCGGATCGCTGCTCTTCGTCTCGCATCTGGTGGGCGTCGAGCGCGGGTTCCTGGTCTCGATGTTCGGCGGGAACACCGTCACCAGTGCGCACGACGGGCGCTACAACGTGTTGCTGCTCGGCGGCGACTCGGGCGCGGACCGGTGGGGCCTGCGACCCGACAGCATCAACATCGCCAGCATCGACGCCGAGACCGGCAAGACCGTCCTCTTCGGCTTGCCGCGCAACATGTTGAACTTCCCGTTCGCCAAGGGCTCGGTGATGGCCAAGCAGTTCCCGCACGGCTACCGGTGCGGCTCCGCCTGCCTCGCCGACGGCCATCAGGTCGGTCTGCGCGAGTTGAACTCCCTGGTGACGTACGCGAACGGACACCGATCACTCTTCAAGGGTTATGACGACCCGGGGATCGAGGCGACGGAGGAGGCGGTCGAGGGCATCACCGGGCTGAAGATCAACTACTACGGCATGGTCAACCTCGCCGGGTTCCGCGATCTCGTGGACGCCGTCGGGGGAGTCAAACTGCATGTGCGTCAGGCGATCCCGATCGGTGGGATCGGCGCGCCGATCAGCGGCTACGTCAAGCCGGGTTACCGCAAGCTCAGCGGCTTCCAGACGCTGTGGTTCGCCCGCTCGCGTGTCGCAGCCGACGACTACTCGCGGATGGCACGACAGAAGTGCGTGATGGCGGCGATGCTGCAGCAGGTGAGCCCCAAGAAGGTCGTCCTGAACTTCTCCAAGATCGCGCACGCGAGCGAGGCGACCTTCCGCACCGACCTGCCCGAGTCCGAGGTCGATCGGTTCGCGGCGCTCGCGCTCAAGGCACGCAATCAGCCTGTCCGGACGGTGTCGTTCGTGCCGCCGCAGATCGCGACGTCGGAGCCCGACATCGCGAAGATCCAGCGGATGGTCAAGCAGGCGATCGCTGCCAGCGAGGGCAAGGCCGGGCACAAGCACAAGTCGGGCGCGCATCATTCCTCGACCATGGTCGGCGGCTCCCTCGGTGACATGCAGGACGGCTATGCCGCCAACGATTCCAGTGACCTCGCCTCGTCCTGCTGACCGCGCGGGTCGATAGGGTCCTCTCCGTGAGTTCCGCTGCGTCGCCCTCGGTCGTCGCGGTCGTCGTCACCTGGAACCGCCGCGACCTGATGCAGGAATCGGTCGCAGCCGTGCTCGCCCAGACGCACCCCCCGATCAAGGTGGTCGTCGTCGACAACGCGAGCGACGACGGCACTGCGGAAGTCCTCGCGCAGCTGTCGGAGGACCATCGCGACCTGCTCGACGTGGTCACGTTGGGGGACAACACCGGTGGCGCGGGCGGATTCGCGGCGGGCATGGAGCGGGCGATGCGGTTCGCCCCGGATCTGGTCTGGCTGCTCGACGACGACACCGTGCCGACCCCCGACGCCGCCGCCGGACTCGTACGCGCCTGGGTGGAGCACGATCCGAGCGGCAACCGTCCGCACGTCCTCGCGAGCAAGGTGGTGTGGACCGACGGCCGTGATCACCCGATGAACACGCCGCGGCGCAAGCCGGGTACCCGCCGAACCGAGACGACCGCCGCGGAGGCCGTCGGCGCGATCCCGATCCGCTCGGCCTCGTTCGTCTCGATGATGTGCGACGCCCGACTCGTGCGCGAGCGCGGCTTCCCGATCGCCGACTACTTCTTGTGGAACGACGACTTCGAATACTCCACCCGTCTCATCCGGGGCGGTGTCGGTCTCTATGTCCCCTCGAGCGTCGTGGTCCACAAGACCCGCACCTTCGGATCCACCGACGCCGATCCGGGCGAACGGTTCTTCTACGAGGTGCGCAACAAGCTGTGGCTCTTCCGCCGCTCGCGCAGCCTCACCGCTCCCGAGAAGGCGCTCTACACCGGCTCCACGGTGCGGCGCTGGGTGCGCACCTACCGTCGCTCCACCGATCGGGCGACGTTGCGCACCGCGCTGCGGCGGGGGCTGCGCGCGGGCGTACGTGAGCGGCCGCGGCCCAACGCCGAGGTGTTGGCCGGAGCCGGTTGGCCCGATCGGGGAGCCGGCCACCAGCCGTTCAGCCTGTTGATGAGCACATGGGCCGGCGACGAGCCGGCGCAGCTCGCCGCGGCGTACGCCAGCAGCGTGGACGATCAGACCCGCCGGCCCGATGAGGTCGTCCTCGTCCAGGACGGGCCGGTGCCCGGTGAACTGGCCGAGACCCTCGCGGAGCTCGTCAGGAACGGCGCGGTCCCGACGCGGATCGTGTCGCTGCCCGAGAACCAGGGCCTCGGACCGGCGCTGCAAGCAGGGCTGATGGCGTGTGCCCACGAGATCGTCGCCCGGATGGATGCCGACGACATCAGTGCTCCCGAGCGCTTCGAGAAGCAGCTGCCGATCATCGAGGCCGGTGCCGACATCGTCGGTTCGGGGCT
>DASVMH010000297.1:0-2304 GCA_036384455.1 Marmoricola sp.
CCCGTCCGCCATGTTCGAGATGACCTGACCGGTGCCGGTCGGGTAGTTGTCGACGTACTGGCCGAGGTCCTTGAGGTAGGCCCAGGTCTTCTCCCAGCCGTTCACCGGGTCGCTCGGGTCCTTGTCGCCCAGCATGTAGGGCAGGCCCATGAGGAAGGTCCGGCCGGGACCGGAGTTGGCCGGACGCGCGTAGCCGAACTTGCCGGGGTGAGCTTTGGCCCAGGCGAGCAGTGCCTCCGGGGTCTTCGGCACGTCCTTCACGACCGCGGGGTCGTACTGCATGAGCGGGCCCGACGGGTAGTACGTGGTGACGACGCCGAAGTCGCCGGCCAGTGCCTGCATCTTCGCCGCGGGGTCCAGGTACGTCTTCATGTTGGACAGGCGGTCGGCGAAGTCCTTGGCGATCGGCGCCCACAGGTTCTGACCGACGCCGGCGGACAGGCCGTCGGTCCCGGTCATCACGAGGTCGACCGACAGGTTCTTGCTGTCGACCTGCGGCTTGATCGTCCCGACGAGGTCCGGCGCGCCGGCGCTCTCCCAGGTCACGGCCGAGACGATGTCCGGGTGCGCCTTGACGAACGCGTCGACCATCGGCCCGGTGAGCTTCTGGTTCCCCGCGACATCGAGGATGTGCAGGCTGACGGGAGCCGAGGGCTTGTCCGGGACATCGCTCACGGCACCGGCCGCCGTGCCGGTCGAGGTGCTGTCCGGGGCCTTGGCCGTCGCGCCCGAGTTCGGCGCGCTGCACGCGGCGAGGACGACGCCGAGCGCGGCGACTCCCGCGACGAGCTGGAGTGGTCGGGAGATTCTCATTGACAGCCTTCTCTCTTGTCTGGTCTGGGCACCGTTGCCCGAACCGCTGGCCGCACAGGGGATGTTCAGGCCGTGCTTCGCAGGCCGCTCTTGGCTGCGAGGGGACCCGTCGACTCGCGAACCACGAGCTGGAACGACAGGTCGTGATGGTGCGTCGGCGGCGCTGACGGGTCTCGGAGAAGACCCACCAGCACGTCGACGCCGGCCCGCCCGCAGTTGACGAGAGGGATCCCTACGCTCGTCAGGGCGGGGGAGCTCAGGGCAGCCATCGGGATGTTGTCGACGCCGACGACGCTGATGTCCCGGGGGACCGCGACGCCGCGCTGGCGCAGGCGCTCGAGGAGCCCGAGCGCGACGAGGTCGTTGTAGGCGAGCACCGCGGTCGCGCCGCTCGCGATGAGGACGTCCGCCGCGGCGACGCCGCCGGACACGTACGGCTTGAAGGAGCCGAGGTCGATCAGCTCGGTGTCGGGGTGCTCGGCCGCGACCAGGCGCGCTGCCGCGAGCCGCTCCTGGCTCGACCACGACATGACCGGCCCGCCGACGTACGCGATGGTCCGGTGCCCGAGCGCGCGCAGGTGGGTCATCGCCTTGCGGACCCCGTCGAGGTTGTCGATCAGCACCGAGGGGAGGTCGCCGCACCGCCGGTTGACGAGCGCGAGGACGCACTCCTGCGCGAGCTCGTGGATCACCGAGTCGGGTGCGCGGGGCGAGCACAGGACGATCCCGTCGACGTGCCGGCTCATCTCGCGGACGAGGTCGGCCTCCTGGCTGGGGTCCTCGTCGGAGTCGGCGATCATCACGGCGTAGCCGGCGGCGCGGGCGCGGTTCTGCACGCCCTTCGTGACGGACGAGAAGAACGGGTTCTCGAGGTCGGGGACGACCAGCCCGATCGCGCCACGGTGGCCGGTGATGAGGCCGCGCGCCGTGAGGTTCGGGTGGTAGCCCATGCCTCGGGCCGTGTCCAGCACGCGCGCCAGGGTCTCCGGGGCGACCTCGTCGGGCTTGGCGAGCGCGCGGGAGACGGTGGAGACGGACACACCGGCCACACGGGCGACATCACGCGCATTCACGGCCACGTGCCCACCTCCATCGGCGTCATCGGCCACGGCGGTGTGGCACACGCAAGTATGCAAACGTGTGCGGGATCTCGTCAAGCCCTGGGCAGGAAGACGTTGCGGCCGGTCGGAGAGTCAGTGCTCAGGATGGATCGCCGTGCAGGTCAGATGGCATTTCGGCGCAAGAGGCGGCGCCGGTGCTAGCCTCTGAGGAGCGTTGCAGAGACGCTCATGCTGTTTCGATGAGGAGACGGAATGTCAGCCGTTCAAGCACGTCTACGGCCGGGTGCCGAGGTGAGCGCCCGATGAAGATCGAGAGCGTCGACGTCGTCGTCACGAGCCCCGGTCGCAACTTCGTCACGCTCGTGGTGACGACGAGCGACGGGGTCGTCGGGCTGGGTGACGCGACCCTCAACGGCCGCGAGCTCGCCGT
>DASVMH010000298.1:0-6788 GCA_036384455.1 Marmoricola sp.
TGCAGCCAGGTGGTGAATCTGCTGCGGCCGTCGAACGTGTCGATCTTGGTCGCCACACGCAGCAAGGCATCCTGGGTCGCCTCCTCGGCGTCCTCGGGATAGAGCAGCATCCGGCCGCAGATACGGCGTACGCGCGGCTGGATCGCGGCCAACAGGTCCTCGAGCGCTTCGTGATCCGCGCCCGCGGCCCGTCGTGCGAGTTCGTCGAGATCCGGTGTCTCCGCGGTTTCCATGACGATCCCTCCGAGACCGGGCCAACGGCTCGGTTTGTGCCTGCGTCCCGTGCGTCACAATACCGAGGTGACTCTCCCGGAGCGGCTCGGTCGGCTGCGCCGCGTCGATCGGATCGGCGCGGGCGGCTTCGCCACCGTCTGGCTTTACCACGACGACGACCTCGAATCGCCGGTCGCGGTGAAGGCGCTCGCCGACAACTGGGCACAGCGGACCGATGTGCGCGAGCGGTTCCTCGAGGAGGCACGGATGCTGCGGCGCGCCGACTCCGAGCACGTCGTACGGGTCTATGACATCGGGGAGGTCGACCAGACGCCGTACTTCGTGATGTCCTACGCCGATCGTGGCTCGCTCGCGGCGGTGACCGACGCCGGGCCGGTGTCTCCGGAGCGGGCCGTCGACCTGATCTCCCAGGCGGGTGAGGGGATCCGGGTGCTGCACCGGCGCGGCATCATCCACCGCGACATCAAGCCGCAGAACCTCTTGCTGCGCACCGGTGAGGACGACACCGAGGACGTGCTGGTGGCCGATCTCGGTGTGGCGAAGGCGATGCTGCATGCGAGCGGTCTGACCCAGGTCGTCGGCACCCCGGCGTACATGGCGCCCGAGCAGGCCAACGGGCTCGGCGTCGACACGCGCGCCGACGTGCACGCGCTCGGCGCCGTGGCGTACCACCTGATGACGGGGCGGACCGCGCGCGAGGGTGGGATCGCCGATCTGGCGGCACCCAGACGGCCGGAGCCACCGTCGACGGTGCGACCCGAACTCGCCCCGTTCGACCCGGTGCTGCTGCGTGCCCTCGAGCCGCAGCCCGACGACCGGTGGCCCGATGTGCAGTCGTTCGTCTCAGCACTCCGGGAGGCTGCGGGACCCGCTCAGGCGCAGAGCATCGATCCCGTGCCGAGCGTGGTCGGTCCGTCGTCGTCGGCGGATCCGTCGACGGTCCTGGACGACGCCCCGGCCGTTGCGTCGGAGCCGCACACTCGAGCGCCGGGTCGCCGCCGGGCACTGCTGATCGGCGTGTGCGCGGCCGTGCTCGCGTGTGTGGTGGCCGGCGCGCTCCTGGTGTCCCGAGCTCTCGGTGGGGACGGCGGCCCCGCGCCGACGACGTCGAGTCCGCCTCCGTCGGCGGAGCCGTCGATCGCCGCCGACATCGACTGGCCCGCCCTGGGTTCGAACATCCGGCTCACCGAGCAGCACCGCATCGTCGCGCCGGGCGGGTCGATGTGGTCGTACGCCGTCCCGAAGGGATGGGTCCCGAGCTTCCTGAGCGCGGGGCGGGCGACGACGTCCTCGGCCGGTGTCGACGAACAGACCGAGGTGCAGTGGCGTCCCGGCGGGGAGCCGGATGTCGGCGGCTTCCAGTTGCGGTTCCGCGCCCTGGACCCGACGCAGACGCCGTTGGTCCAGCGCATCCAACGGCTCGCACTCATCCGGCACGCACGCTATCCGGGCTTCGATCTGTACAAGAGGACCGACAACGGGCTGTGGTTCACCTACGTCGACGAACACCACCACCTGCGCTACAACTTCTGGCGCTGGGTGCCCGACCCGCGCGCGGACGGTGACGCCGGCCTGGAGATCTCGGTCTCCGGGCGCAAGCGCGACGTACAGGGCCTGGGGGCGCTGATCCGCCGTGCCGTGGCGGCCGCCCGACCTGTGCCGAAGGAGCAGCCGTGAACGCGTCGCCCCCGGCCGCCGTGACCACTCGCTCCCTCCGTGTCGTCCGCGGCGGCACGACCGTGCTGCACGATCTCGACATCGACGTGCCCACAGGACGGATCACCGGCCTGCTCGGGCCGTCCGGATGCGGCAAGTCCACCTTGATGCGCTCGATCGTCGGCGTCCAGGTGATCGCCGGCGGGACCGTCGAGGTGCTCGGGGAGCCGGCAGGCGCGCCGGGGCTGCGCAGCCGCGTCGGGTACGTGACCCAACAACCGAGCGTGTACGGCGACCTCACCGTCTCCGAGAACCTCCGCTTCTTCGCGCGCGTCCTGGGGGTCGGCGCCGGCGAGGTCGACCGATGCCTCGAGCAGGTGGACCTGGCGGCGCAACGTGACCGGGTCGTCGACCGGCTCAGCGGCGGGCAGCGCGCACGCGTGAGCCTCGCCGTGGCTCTGATGGGATCTCCGGGAGTGCTCGTGCTCGACGAGCCGACGGTCGGACTCGATCCGGTGCTCCGCCGTGATCTGTGGCGGCTGTTCGACGACCTCGCGCACCGCGCAGGCGCGACCCTGCTCGTCTCCAGCCACGTGATGGACGAGGCGGTGCACTGCGACCGGTTGCTGCTCATGCGCGAGGGCCGCATCATCGCCGACGACACCCTGCCCGCGATCCTCCAGAAGACCGGGGCCGCCGACGTCGAGGACGCCTTCCTGCGACTCGTGGAGGGGACGTCATGACGCCGCGGATCACCTGGGCGGTCGCGGTGCGCGTGCTCACCCAACTTCGACGGGATCGCCGCACCCTCGCCATGCTGATCGTGCTGCCCTGCGCGGTCCTCGCACTGCTCAAGTGGATGTTCGAGAGCCTGCCCTCCTTCGGGTTCTCCTCGCTGGCACCGGCCCTGCTCGCGCTGATCCCGTTCATCGTGATGTTCCTGGTGACCTCGGTGACCACGCTTCGCGAACGGACGTCCGGCACCCTCGAGCGGCTGCTGGCGATGCCCCTCGGACGTGGTGACTTCCTGCTCGGATACGCCCTCGCCTTCGGGGCCGTCGCGATCGTCCAGGCGTTGCTCGCGGTGTGGTTGTGCGTCGGGGCGCTCGGTCTGGACGTCGCGGGGTCCGTGGTGTGGCTGGCGGTGGTCGCGGTCGCGGACGCGGTGCTGGGCACGATTCTGGGCCTGTTCGTCTCCGCCTTCGCGCGCACCGAGTTCCAGGCGGTCCAGTTCATGCCGGTCGTGGTGATCCCGCAGATCCTGCTGTGCGGGCTCTTCGTCCATCGTGAGGATCTGCCTGACGTGCTGCGCCAGATCTCCGACGTCCTCCCACTCTCGTACGCGGTCGACGCGATGCAGGCGGTCGCCCAGCACTCCGACGTGCCGGGCCTCGGCAAGGACCTCGCGGTCATCGTCGGTTACGCTCTCGCAGGGTTGATCGGCGGGGCACTCACGTTGCGTCGCCGGTCTGCCTGATCTCGAAATTGTCGGGTAATTCTCTCGGGAAGGTTCCATCATCCGTCGTCGCGCACCTCTCGCCGCTCTCACCACTTCGCTGTTGCTCATCGCTCTCGCCCCCTCAGGGGGAGCGCCGGCATCAGCGGCGACACCGGGCCAGCCCGCGATCGCATCCGGCGTCGTGATGAGATCGGGCAAGCCGGTCTCGAACGCCAAGGTAATCGCGTACGCGTGGCCCAGAGACTCGGTTCTTCGAAAGACCCCGATCGGGACGAAGGTGCGGCTGTGGCCGATCGGCAAGTCGACCACCGGCGCGTCGGGGCGCTTCCGGATCGCTGCGGCCCCGACGAGCATTCCGGCGCGCTATCGCTCTGGGCACCGCACCGACGTCACATTGATCGCGACGTCCGGGACGAAGCAGCTGACGTGGAACTACACCTCTGCCCTCAGCTCCGCGCCGACCGGCGCGGCGCGGTGGGCTGAGGCGGCCCATCCTCGGGCCACCTCGGACATCAAGATGGACCTGGCCTCCGGCGCCGTGTACGACACCGCGAACCCGCCGTCGTCGTGGCGGACCGTGAACGACCGGGTCGCTCCGCGCGCGGTGCAGATGGCGGCTGTGACCGGCGCAGTGACGCGGTTGAGCAAGGGCGTCGCCCGCCAACTCGCGACGCCGCTGACGACGCTGCGACGGTCGGTTGCGATGCCGGCGACGAGTGCCGCCGGATCGTGCATCAGCATCCCGATCGCGTTCGCCGGAGCGCGCAATGAGCGGTTCCAGTCGATCTACAACTGGAAGGGCGCTCCCGCGACGGCCGTCCAGAGCTACGGCGTCTATCACAGCCTCGGTATCGCGTTCAAAGCGAACGTGAAGGACGCGACGTTCCGTGCGCAGGGTTCGAAAGACATGAGCCTCGGCTCCAGTGCCTCGCAGAGTGGGTTGGTCGACAAGAATCTCTACAACAAGATCAACTACCGCGACTACGACGTCGCCTGCGACGGGTTCATCATCGGGATGGAGCGACGCCCCTACACGGTCAACGCGCTTCTGACGAAGTTCACACCTTCGGTGAAGCAGACCTGGCACCAGGCATGCGTGAACTACGGGCCAGGATTCACCGCCACGAAGAAGAAGGGCGAGGCGTACACCAAGATCGGCGGCATCGATCTCGGACCGATCAGCGTCAACGCGCAGAGCGGGTACAACCACGACTCCGAAGTGATCTACCACGTGAAGAAGAAGAGCAAGATCTGCACGAATTCGGTTCTCGGCTGGGTGACGGCACGCGCGATGATCATCTACAAGCGGTAACCGGCCCGGCGGAGGTAGGTGATCGAAACCATGAGCATGCGGTGTCAACGCCGTGCCGCGGCCGTGATCGCCATAGGATTCTTGCTCGCCGGTGCGCTGACCGCGTGCGGCACGTCGGCGCAGCAATCGCCGTGGCCACGGCTGGTGACTCCGGGATCCGGCTCCGGCGGGGTGGCCGCTCCGACGGCTCGACCCGGCGTCGCTTACTCATTCGGCGCGATGCAGGTCTGCATCGGCGGCCCGCGCGGCGGCGTGAGGATCGAATCGGTTCGGCCGGTTGCGGCCCGTGGCGGTCTGCACGTGACGGCGTACGGCGTTTGGCGGCCCGGCACCAGCACGCTCGGGGCGGCGAAGGTGCGGCTCTCCTCGCTCAAGGGTTTCGATGCCACGCGGGAACCGACGGCACGCTGCTCGGAACACCGATTCGACACGATCGCGGTCCAGGTCGAGAAGTCGACAGGTGGCGCGGCCAGCGCGACGGGTTTCGAGGTCACCTACAGCAGCGGGGGCACGATGCACTCGATGCGCCTGCCGCTGGGGGTCGCACTCTGCGCTCGATCCAGCACGCGGAGGACCTGCCGGCCACCGGTCCCGTGAGCCGAGGACGTCGGTCGTCCCCGGGGGTACGGTGAACGAGTGCTACGCGAACCACTCCTGATGCTCGCCCGCAGCGAGCGGGTGAAGGACCTCGTCACTCGGCTGCCGGTGAGCAGCACGATCGTCAACCGGTACGTCCCCGGTGAGCGCGCCGCGGACGCCGTACGCGCCGGGGAACGCCTGGTCGCCGACGGGCTGCGGCTCACGTTCGACCATCTGGGTGAGGACACCCTCGACCAGGAACAGGCCGAGGCGACCGTGGCTGCCTACCTCGGATTGCTCGACGAGTTGTCGGCGGCGGGTCTGACCCGACATGCGGAGGTGAGCGTGAAGCTCTCCGCCATCGGCCAGGCGCTGCCGGACATCGGGCCCAAGCTCAGTCTCGAGAACGCCCGTCGGATCTGCCGGGCCGCGCGGAACGCCGGCACTACGGTGACGCTGGACATGGAGGACCACACCACCACGGACCAGACCCTGGCGACCCTGCAGGAGTTGCGCAAGGACTATCCCGAGACCGGCGCGGTGCTGCAGGCGTACCTCCGGCGCACGGAGGCAGACTGTCGCGCGCTCGCGCACGAGGGTTCCCGGGTGCGGCTGTGCAAGGGCGCGTACAACGAGTCGGAGTCCGTGGCGTACACGTCGCGTTTCGAGGTCGACAAGTCGTACGTCCGCTGCCTGAAGATCCTGATGAGCGGGGCCGGCTATCCGATGGTGGCCACCCACGACCCCCGCATCATCCGCATCGCGGCGGCGCTCGCGACCCGTTTCGACCGGGTCCCAGGCAGTTACGAGTACCAGATGCTCTATGGCATCCGCCCCGATGAGCAGCGACGTCTGGCGGCGACCGGAGAGGTCATGCGGGTCTACGTGCCCTATGGCGAGCAGTGGTACGGCTACCTCATGAGAAGGCTCGCCGAGCGGCCGGCCAACCTGACATTCTTCCTGCGGTCCCTGGTCTCGAAGAAGTGAAGTGATGGAGGTGCCGCTGTGACCACCCCAGCACAGCCGAAGGTGGCGATCATCGGCGCGGGCGTGATGGGGGAGACCCTGCTCTCGGGTCTCCTGCGTGCGGGTACGCCTGCCGGCGACCTGCTGGTGTGCGAGAAGCGCGCCGAGCGAGCCGCCGAGCTGGCGGAGAGGTACGCCGTCACGGTGACTGCGGAGACCGCGGACGTCGCGTCCGCGCAGACCGTAGCGCTCGTCGTCAAGCCACAGGACATGGCCGATGTGCTCGCCGAGCTGGCGCCGCACCTGGGCCGGGACCACCTCCTTGTCTCCCTGGCCGCCGGCATCTCGACCGCTTTCGTTGAGGAACGGGTGCCGGGCGGCGTCGCCGTGGTCCGGGTGATGCCCAACACCCCTGCACTCGTCGACGAGGGCATGGCCGCCATCTCGGCGGGCACGCACTGCGACGACACCCATCTGGAACGGGCCGAGGACCTGCTCCGCGCGACCGGACGGGTGACCCGGGTGCCCGAGAAGCAGCAGGATGCGGTCACCGCGATCTCCGGGTCGGGTCCGGCGTACCTG
>DASVMH010000299.1:0-5002 GCA_036384455.1 Marmoricola sp.
CGGCGTCCTCGACCTCGGCCTCGATTCCCTCATAGTCCGGCAGCGGGATCTCCGGCTTGACGTCGACCTCGGCCGTGAACTCCAGGGTCTCGTTGTCCTCGAGCTTGGTGACGTCGACCTCGGGCTGCGCGAGCGGCTCGAGGTCGTTGTCCTGCAGCGCCTGGACGTAGAGCTTCGGCAACGCGTCGTTGATCGCCTGGTCGAGCACCGCACCGCGGCCGACCTGACGGTCGATCACGGCCGGCGGAACCTTGCCGCGGCGGAAGCCGGGGATGTTCACCTGCTTCGCGATCGTCTGATAGGCCGCGTCGAGGCTCGGCTTGAGCTCCTCGAAGGGCACCTCGACGGTGATCTTGGCCCGGGTCGGGCTCAGCGTCTCGACGGCGCTCTTCACAGGTCTTCTCCTACGTGTTGCTCGGGGGTACGGGCGAGAACGCGCCCGCTTTCGGAAACGATCGTGGGCCGACGAGCGAGGGCGCATCGGTGTGCGTGCCGCACCCGTCGCTGCGCTGTCGACCCAGCGTCCGATCGTACCCGTGCGCCCACCCCGACGACGAACCGAGGCCACCGACTCCGCTCAGCAGCGTGTGCGAGCCTGGAACGGCGACTGCGACCGGGAGCGCACGAGGCCACCCTCGGTGCGGGTCGTGGCCGCAGCCTCGACGACGGTCAGGGCGACGAAGCCGGAGATCACCTTGTCCGCGAGCGAGGTGAGCACGTTCTGCGAGGCGACCGACAACAACAGATTGTGGAAGACGAGATCCATCGATCTCGTGATGCTGTCCGCCCCGCTGCCGGTGAAACCGCCGTCGAGGCCGGCGATGATCGGCACCGCGACGGCCGTGCAGACGAGTGCCACGATCACGTTGAGCACGAAGAACCGCGGGATCGTCCGCCCCATCCGCCAGCGACGTACGCCATAGCCCCACACCAGGGCCCCTGCGATCTCGACGAGTGCGAACGGCACCGAGTTCCACCCCGAGATCGCCGCCCCGACGACACTGGTGACCAGCCCGACCAAGGCACCCCGCCACGGCCCGATCATGATCGCCGCCACCGCGGTGCCCATCATGTCGAGGTACAACGGGAGGCCGACGAGGATCACCAACTCACGGCCACCGAGATTCAGTCCCACCGAGAGCGCCAGCGCGCCAAGGACCCACCACGCCGACCGGCGGGCCCGGATCGTGCTCTGCGACACCAGATCCGGTCCGACGTCGGGCACGGCGCGCACCGGCCGCGGCGCGGTCGGCACACGCAGTTGTGCACGGATGGTCCGGCATTCGGAGGCCACGTCGATGCACTCGCACTCCGCTCGGCCCAGTGCACCGGCGATGTCCTCCACGAGATCCGGGTCGAGCGAGCGACGACCGAAGCGGAAGGCGTCGTAGACCGTCGACCGTGCCACCCGCGCCGCCGCGAAATCCAGGCCGGCAGCCATCCGCTGCTCCGTGATCAGCCGGACGATCGCGGCGTAGGACGGAGAGCCCGCCTCCAAGCGAAAAGTGATCAGCCGTTCGATGACCCCGTCGAACGGGCCACTATCGTCGATCTCGGCCGACATCGCTGCTGATCACGCTCCTCATGCTGGCAAAACCACCATAAGTGTTCGCGCGGGCACCACGGGGCCGATTCCAGCGATCGAACCGGAACCATGGAACGGTCGGGGCGACAGGACTCGAACCTGCGGTCTCCTGCTCCCAAAGCAGGCGCGCTAGCCACTACGCTACGCCCCGCCAGAGGCCCTCGTACGGGCCCGCGGACGGGCCCAGAACGCCTCTGCGAGCGGATGACGGGAATCGAACCCGCGTAATCAGTTTGGAAGACTGAGGCTCTACCATTGAGCTACATCCGCGCGCACTCGCAAGTGCGGCTCACATGGTGCCACAGCGCGGTGCATGGGTTCGAATCCGACTCAACGCCGGTGCAGCAGGATCAGCGCCCGGTCGTCGTGACCGTCGCCGATCTCATCGATGATCCAGGCGGCGCCGCCCTCGAAGCCGCGTTGCATGAGCAGTTGCCCCCGTCCGGCGAGCTTGTCGATGCCGCTGTGCAGATCGCGATCAGTGGTCTCCACGAGGCCGTCGGTGTAGAGCATCAGCGCGTCGCTGGCCTGCAGCCGACCGGCAACGGGCTCGAACGACGGTGCGGGCACGAGTCCGAGGACCGGACCGTCGGAGTCGAGCACCTGCCACTGACCGGACCCGGCCTGCAGCCAGATCGCGGGCGGGTGACCGGCCTTGCGGATCACGAACTCACCGGTGTCGAGACCCAGATGTAGGTGGATGGCGGTCGCGAATCCCTCACTCCAGTCCTGACGCATCAGGTACGCGCTCGCAGCAGGCAGGAACTCGTCGGTCGGCAAGGCCGAGAGCATGCCACCGAAGGCCCCCGACAGGAGCAGCGCGCGCGTACCGGCATCGACGCCCTTGCCCGAGACGTCGACCACGACGACGTCGATCTCGCGCCCGTCCTCGGATCTGCCGGTCACCACGAAGTCGCCCGCGAAGGCGGTGCCACCCGCGGAGCGCAACTCGGACTCCACGTGCCACCCTGCCGGGACGTCCGGCAGTTGCCCCTGCTTGACGATGCGCTCGCGGAGATCGATGAACATCGACTCGCTGCGAGGGGCGGACACCCCGAGCCGGGCCCGCCGGAACGACGTCACCACGATCAGCAGCGCCACTGCGAAGGTGACCACGATGCGCAGGATGCTGCGTTGGGTCGCCTGCGGCTGCGCCGCGAGCATCACGCACACGCCGAGCAGGCAGACGATCACGAACCACGGCACCGTCCGCGGGTGCAACCACAACGTGGCGATGAACATCGGCAGCACCATGGCGGTATAGGGCAGCGAATTGGGTTCGATCGCGCCGACCGTCGCGACGGCGACCACAGTGACCAGAAGGAACGCGAGCGGGATCTGGTCGGAGGTGTCCAGACGGCGGCGCAGCCGCAGGGCGATCCCTGCGAACGGCCGCGACCGCGTGGTGGAGCCGATCATCCGTGTGTCCTTCCCGAGCCCGCGCCGCGGGGTGGGATCACCCTAGGCCGAACTTCCCCGGCGCGCGGGTGTGCTCGCGGAACGGCCGGCCCGCGAGCGGAACCGGGGCTGGCAGCTCGGGCACCAGAAGCTGTTGCGCCCGGCGAGTTCTGCGGTGCGCACCGCGCTACCGCAGACCAGGCACGGTTGGCCCGTACGCCGATAGACGTACACCTCTCCCCCGTGATCGTCGACCCGCGGTGGCCGACCCATCGCCTCGGGGGTGTGCTCGGGGTGGACGGTGTCGATGCGTCCGACGCGTACGCCCTCGGCGAGCAGGCCGACGAGGTCGTCCCAGATCGCGTCGAACTGCTTGCGGCGCAAGGTGTTCCCGGGTCGCAACGGATGCATCCGGTGCCGGAACAGCACCTCGGCGCGATAGACGTTGCCGACGCCCGCGAGAACGCTCTGATCCATGAGGAGCTCGCCGATCGGCTTGTGGCTGCGGTGGATGCGCTCCCAGGCACGCTCGGGGTCGGCATCGGCGCGCAGCGGATCCGGGCCCAGCTTCGCGAGCACCTGCTCCCGCTTGGCCGGCCCGACGAGCTCGCAGACGGTCGCGCCGCGCAGATCGGCGAAGGCCCGGTCGTTGGTCAACCGCAGCCGCACCTGCCCGACCGGTGGTACGGCCGGCCCCTCGGTGATGTCGAACTTCCCGATCAGCCCGAGATGGATGTGGATGTAACGCTCACCCTCGAACGCACAGAACAGTTGCTTGCCCGCGGACTCGGCGCCGGTCATCACGGCCCCGTCGAGGACCGCTGCATCGGCGGCGAACTTGCCGGTCGGGCTGCTCACCCGCACCGCTCGACCACCGAATGCGGCGTCCAGGTCCCTCGCCAGGCGGAAAAGGGTGTGGCCCTCAGGCATCGGGCCCGTGACCCTGCGCCGAAGCCGGCAGGGGTGGGAGGTCTCCGGTCGTCTCGAAGTCGCTGATCTCGCCGATCCGGCGTACGTGCCGCTCCTCGCCCGTGAAGTCCGTCTTCAAGAAGACCTCGATCAGGTGCAACATCTCCGCGTCGGTGTGCTGACGCGCCCCGATCGAGACCACGTTGGCGTTGTTGTGCTGGCGCGCGAGCTCAGCCGTCGCGTCGTTCCACACGAGTGCAGCGCGGATGCCTTTGACCTTGTTGGCCGCGATCTGCTCGCCGTTGCCCGAACCACCGAAGACGATGCCCATGCTGCCCGGATCACCCACGACCCCCTCAGCAGCACGGATGCAGAACACCGGGTAGTCGTCGACCGGGTCGAGGACGAACGGGCCGTGGTCGACCGGTTCGTACCCCTTGCCCTTGAGCCACTCGATCAACCGTGCCTTGATCTCCAGGCCCGCGTGATCGGACCCCACGTGAATGCGCATGATGCAAACCCTAGAACAGTGCTCAGCCCAGTTCGGCCCGTAGGAACCCCACGACCTGCTGCATCGCCGGCTCGGCGGCGTCGAAGCCGTCCGCGTGCCGCCAGAAGCTGTGGATCATCCCGAGGTAGCGGGTGCCCACGCATACGACCCCGGTCTCGGCGATCCGGTTCGCGAGCACCTCGGCCTCGTCGCGCAACGGGTCGTGCTCGCAGGTGATGACCAACGTGGGAGGCAGGGTGTCGAGCCGGTCGGACTCGTACGGCGAGAAGTCCGGGTCGGCGTAGTCGTCGGTGGTGCGCGCGTACTGCTCCCAGTACCAAGCGGCCTCGTCGCGGTTCCACAACCCGATCGCCTCGTCATAGGACGCGTGCCGCATCTGTGCATCGATGAACGGGTAGAGCAGCACGAGCGCGGCGAGGCGTCCCGGGTTGCGCAACGCGGCGACCAGCGCGAGGTTGCCGCCGGCGCTGTCGCCGTGCGCGACCACGCGGGCCGGGTCCAGACCGAGTTCAGCGCCCTCACGACCCAGCCAGACCAGCACCGTGTCGACGTCGTCGGGGGCCGCCGGGAACTTGTGCTCGGGTGGACGTCGATAGTCC
>DASVMH010000300.1:0-11280 GCA_036384455.1 Marmoricola sp.
GACGCACCGGCCCCCCACTCGTTGACGACCCAGCCGGCGTCGTCGTTCTGCGCGCAGTCGAGGACCCGCAGCAGCCGGCTGTCGTTCACCCTCGCGGAGGCACGCGCAGCAGCGAGCAGCCCCTCGAGCCGGGGATCGTCGGCCGGCATCACGTTGACCGCGACGCTGCGGCCCAGGACGGTGTCGGTGCCGCGCCAGAAGCGCGCACCCGAATTCTCCGAGAGCAGGTCGTCGAGGCGGTAGCGGCCGCCGAGCATGGTGCCCCGGCTGATCGACTCGGTTGTCACCGCACCCCCCGGAACGCTGCTGGCCTGCGAATCGTGATTGCCGCCATCGTAGGCCGCATCGAGCGCTCAGCGGCGTAGCCGACGGCGCGCGAGATCGACGACCTCGGTGACCTCCGTGATCCGCATCAGCCTGCTGAGCGCCACGACCACGGCCAGATCGATGCCGCCGATCACTGCCAGTCGCAGCACGACCAGCGCCTTGCCCTCCCCGGGGACGACGGCGTGCAGACCCAGCCGGACCAGCACGGCCACACCGGTCGCGACCGCGGTGACGATGACCATCCGCACCAGGAACCGCACCGTCCGGGTCGTGTCGAGGCCGCCGAGCATGCCGCGCAACTGCACGATCGAGAGCGCCGCGCCGACCAGGTAGGCACCGGTGTAGGCGATCACGAGTCGTTGGGCGATCTGCGACCCGGGCGCGCCGTGGGTGAGCACGATCGCGAGGACGATGTTGGTCGCCGAGACCGCGCACTGGTTGAAGAAGACGCGGCGGTTCTGCTCGAGGGCGTAGAAGCCGCGCAGTGCGAGGTATTGGGTCGTGTAGACGATCGCCCCGAGCGCGAACAGCGACAGGACGGGCACGAAGTTCGTGTAGGAGTCGCGCGCACGGCCGTAGCCGAAGGCGAGACCGGCGAGGTCGGAGGCGACCACGGGCACCACTGCGAGCAACGGCAGCAGCGCGGCGTACGTCGTGCGCAGGGTGGCGCTCAGGTCGCGCGCCACCCCTCCGAGGTCCGCGTCGCTGGCCAGCCGGGACAGCCGCGGGAGGGTGGCCGTCGCCAGCGAGACCGTGATGATCGCGTGCGGGACCATGATCAGCAGGAACGCGTTGGAGTAGATCGTGTAGCCGGTGTCGGAGGCCGAGGTGTGCGCGGCCGACACCGGGCCGCCGGAGGCGACCTTGACGACCACGACGTACGCGATCTGGTTGACCACGACGAAGAGCACGGTCCACAGCCCGAGCCGCAGGGTGTGGCCCAGGCCGGAGTCACGGAAGTCGAAGCGGGCGCGGTAGCGGAAGCCGGCGGCGCGCAGGTACGGCACGAGGATGACGAACTGCACGGCGATGCCCAGGGTGGACCCGAGACCGAGCAGCCATTCCTGACCCCCGGTGTAGCCGCAGTTGGCCGTGCAGCCGGTGGTGCCGTAGTGCGCGAGGTAGATGCCCAGGGTCGCGATCGCCACGACGTTGTTGGCGATCGGCGCCCACATCATCGGTCCGAACCGACCGCGCGCGTTGAGCACCTGACCGACCAGCACGAACATGCCGTAGAAGAAGACCTGCGGAAGGCACAGCCGGGCGAATGCGATCGCCGACTCCCGCTCGGCGGCGTGAGCAGGGGTGAAGTAGTCGTGGTTGAGCAGCACCCGCATCACCAGGGGTGCGGCGATGATGAGGATCGCGGTCGCGCCGGCGAGGAAGAGTCCGGCGAGCGTGATGATCCGGTTGGTGTACGCGGTGCCGCCGTCGGCGTCGTTCTTCATGGCGCGGACCAGCTGCGGGACGAGCACGGCGTTGAAGACGCCACCGGCCAACAGGATGTAGAGCATGTTCGGGATCGTGTTCGCGATGTTGAACACGTCCGCGTGCAGGCCCAGACCGATCGCGGCGGCGAGCATCGCGTTGCGTACGAAACCGCTCAGCCGGGACACGACCGTCCCGGCCGCCATCACCGCGCTCGACCCGAGGACCGAGGACTCGCGCGCGGCCGCACTCATGCGGTGCGCCTCCGTGCGCGGATGCGTTGGCGGACCCGCCGGGCCACGAGGAGCACGAGGATCACCATGCCGCCGACGAGCACCATCCAGAAGATCCGCCCGATCTGGCTGGTCCGCACCGAGAAGACCAACGGCGAGCCGACCGCGTGATCGTCCTTCGTCACCGCCGAGATGGTGACCTCGTGGACGCCGACGGCGCCCGCATGCGCGTGGAGTCGTACGGTCGCGCGGCTGCCTGCGCCGAGCTCGATCGCCTTCGGCTTGGTCAACGTGATCTTGGGGTCGTCGGCGCGACTGCGCAGTCCGACCTGGATGGCCTTGTCCAAGCCGTTGTGGACAGCCACCGTCAGCGCGCCCGACCCGCCGGAGAGCACCACGAAGTCGGTGCCCTCGACCTCGATGTTGGCGAGCATCATGCGCATCCACTGCTCGATGTCGTCGACCTCGATGCGCGCGCTGACCGGCTCGTCGCGGGCGTGCGCGGACGTCGCGATGAGCGCTGCGGATCGCAGGCTGCGGGTGATGCCGGCATCGTCGAACAAGGACTCGGTCGTACGCGCCAACCGGTCGAGACTCTCGGCGGCCTCGAGGTTCAGCTTCGGCAGCAGACCGGCGGCAGCGCTCGCGGGCCAGTCGAGACGCACCTGGGTCGCCTTGTGGGACGGGTCGCTCCTGACTCCGGACGGCAGCGGCTGCGTCGTCAGCCAGGGCACGTCGAGGCCGGCGAAGAACCGGGAGTCGGCGCCCGCGGAGCCGGCCGTCCAATCGTTGGGGAGCGTGACGATCAGGGGGCTGTCCGAGCCGTCGAGCACGTCGATCGCACCCTCGGCGAGCACGCGCTGACGCAGTTGCAGCGTGGTGGTCCGATCTCCCGGACCCGGACCGCCACTGTCGGCCCCGGAGCTGGCGTACAGGTAATGGACCCCACGGGCGCGTACGGGCTGGTGCGCGATCCCGTGGTCCTCGAGCAGGACTGTGGTGCGGTGCGGCAGGAGGCTCGTCGCGGCCGGGTGGAGATAGCCGTTCGTCGGTGCGATCGCGTGCGTCGCCGAGATGGATCGCTGCGACAGCACCTGGTCGGAGAGCTTCCAGGCGCCGGTGAGCAGGTCGGAGTGCTTGGCGTTGATCGACGAGACGTCGACATTGCCGTACGGCAACGCCAGGACCGTGCTCGTCCGGGCCGACTCGGTCCAGTCGCTCAGCCACTGCTTGGCGGCGGCCTGGTCGGCATCGGTGAGCGTCGGCCCGGGTCCGCCGTTGTCGCCCCCGGGCTCCTCGCTGGGGTCGGTCGAGGGGCTTTCGGAGGGCGTCGCATCGTCGGAGGGCTCCCCGGCGCCCGCCTTCGCCAGCCCGATGCCATCGTTGCCGTCGGCGACCTCCTGGATCGCGTCGACGACGGCCGGGTCGACGAGCCACGTGATCGAGGCGCTCCCGGATGCCTCGGCGAAGGCCAGCAGCCGCGACAACCGGCCGCCGGGCTCGGTGCTTCGCGCAAGCTTCTTCGCATCGGCCACGGCGCCGTCGGACGTACGCCGGATCTGTGCTCCGAGGGGCAGGACCAACGACACGTGTGCGACCGACTTCACCCGCTTCGGCATGAGCGGGATGAAGGTCCGCGCGCGCCCGTCGGCGACCTCGTCGGCGCCCTCGCGGTTGGTTCCGAGGGCATGGACCGCCAGCCAGTAGACCCCCGGCTTGTGGGAGATCTTGAGATCGGCGACCGGCACCCTGATCCGGAAACGCGCGCGGGCGCCGGGGGCCAGGGTGCCGATCTTGCGCCCGACCTCGAGCAGGCGATTGCCGATCACGGCGGTCGGGTCGGTCGCCGCCGCGGTGGCAAGATCCGCGGTCGAGGTGATCGGGTCGTACGACGTCAGCGGATAGACATGCACGTCGCGCCAGGTCTGCGACGACGTGTTCCGCACCGTGCCGGTGACCTGGATCCGACCCTTGTGCGGGATCGCGCTCGGGGTGAGTGCCTTGAGGGTGACCGCGAGGGGGTCGGCGCCGCTGTCGTCCGCGGCCCGCGCGGGGGTCGCGAGCCCCGGCAGGGCGACGATCATGGCAGCGAAAAGGCCCGTGATCGCCGTCAGCAGCGTGGCGGAACGGGCTCGGGTCACCCCGCAAGGTTAGGGGTTGTGGCTGTGCTCATGACGATGCCTCCCCGCTCCGGTCGGTAGAGTGGTCGCTCGTGTCCGAGCCGCCGATCCTGATGTCCGACGCCCAGGCGCGGGCGACGCGTGAGCTGGATCGACTCGAGGTCGTGCTGGGTCCGCTCGGCCGGCTGTTCGCCGATGCGGGCGAGGAGATCTGGCTCGTGGGGGGACCGGTTCGCGATGCCCTCCTCGGCCGTCCCGTCTCGGACCTGGACCTGACGACCTCGGCACGACCCGAGGTCACCGAGCGGTTGCTCAAGGGTTGGGCGGATGCGACCTGGGACATCGGCCGTGCCTTCGGCACGATCGGGGCCCGACTCGGCGACTGGCAGATCGAGATCACCACGTACCGCTCCGAGGTCTACGACCCGGACAGCCGCAAGCCCGCGGTCGATTTCGGGGACTCGCTCGCGGGCGACCTCGGCCGGCGCGACTTCACCGTCAACGCGATGGCGATCGGTCTCCCGGATCGGCGGTTCGAGGACCCGTACGGCGGGATCGTGGATCTCGCCCATCGGCGGCTGCGCACCCCCGGCACCCCCGAGGCGTCCTTCAGCGACGACCCGCTGCGGATGATGCGGGCCGCCCGGTTCGCCGCGCAGCTCGGGTTCGAGGTCGATCCGGCCGTGGTCGTCGCGATGACCGGGATGGCCGAGCGCATCGAGATCATCTCCGCCGAGCGCGTACGCGACGAGCTGACGAAACTGCTCCTGGCGCCGCACCCGCTCATCGGGTTGCGCCTGCTCGTCGACACCGGGCTCGCGGCGTACGTCCTGCCCGAGCTTCCCGCCCTGGCGCTCGAGCGCGACGAGCACCACCGGCACAAGGACGTCTACGAGCACACGCTCACCGTGCTCGAGCAGGCGATCGACCAGGAGGACCGGCTCGGTGGGGCAGACCTGGTCGTGCGGCTGGCGGCGCTGATGCACGACGTCGGCAAACCGAAGACGCGCCGCTTCCTCGACGACGGTTCGGTGACCTTCCACCACCACGACGTCGTCGGCGCCAAGCTGACCCGCAAGCGGATGCGGGCGCTGCGCTTCTCCGGCGATCAGATCGACGCGGTCAGCAAGCTCGTCGAGCTGCATCTGCGCTTCCACGGGTACGGCGGCGGCGAGTGGACCGATTCCGCGGTCCGCCGCTATGTCCGTGATGCCGGCGATCAGCTCGAGCGCCTGCACATCCTCACCCGCGCCGACTGCACGACGCGCAACAAGCGGAAGGCGGAGCGGCTGCGCCGCACGTACGACGATCTCGAGGAGCGGATCGCCCGGCTGTCCGAGGAGGAGGAGCTGGCCGCGATCCGACCGGACCTGGACGGCAACCAGATCATGGAGATCCTCGGCATCGGTCCCGGTCGCGATGTCGGCGCGGCGTACCACCACCTGCTGGAGTTGCGTCTGGAGAACGGCCCGATGTCCTATGACGACGCGAGGGCCGCGCTGCTGGAGTGGGCGGCGGCGCGCTGATGTCGTTGCTGGCGACGCGTTTCCCGGGGCTCGCCCTGGAGTCGCTCGCGCTCGGCACCGGCCCCACTCCCGTCGGGCGGCTCGACCTCGCGCTCCCGGGCGAGGTCTGGGTCAAGGACGAGGGCGCGTACGGCGACGGGGGCTGGGGCGGCAACAAGGTCCGCAAGCTGGAGTGGATCATCCCCGAGGCCCGTCGCCGCGGACGGAGCACGCTGTTCACGGTCGGTGGCATCGGCACCCATTGGGGCCTGGCGTGTGCGCTGTACGGCCGCGAACACGGCCTCGACACGGTGCTCGGCCTGGTCGACCAGCCGGTCGACGAGCACGTACGCCAGCAGCTCGCCCGGCTCGAGGCGTCCGGCGCGACGGTCTACCGCTACCCGACGACCGGGCGGCTCAAGCTGGCTGCTCCGCGGATCCTGGCTCGGCACCGACCGTGGTACCTCCCCGCCGGCGGCTCCAACGCCTTCGGCACGCTCGGCTACGTCGAGACCGCTCTGGAGATCGCCGGGCAGGTCGAGGCCGGTGACCTGCCCGAGCCGGGCACCGTCGTGGTCCCGGTCGGGTCGGGCGGCACGGTCGCCGGGCTGGCCCTCGGCTTCGCGATCGCCGGCCTGCGTACGAGGGTCTTCGGTGCGGTCGTCAACGACATGATCCGCCTCGACGATCGCGCGATCACCCGGCTCGTGGCTCGGACCGCCGCGTTGCTGAGCGATCGCGGCGCCGGCGCGATCCCGCGCCCGGACGCCGACCGGCTCACCCTGAGCGCCGAATGGCTCGGCAGCACCTATGGCGACCCGACGCCCGCCTCGGTCGCCGAGGTGGAGCGGGCCGCCGCGGCCGGCATGGAGATCGAGCCCGTCTACACCGGCAAGGCGCTGGCGGCGACCCGTGACCTGCTCGCGCGCGGCGCGATCGCGGGTCCGGTGCTGTGGCTGCGCACCCACGGGCCGCGCTGACGGTGGTCGAGCCTGTCGAGACCCCTGCCACATTCGCTGGCCAGCGGGGGCCGGGCACGATTGAGTTCTCGTTGAAGTCCGTTCAATAACCCTGGAGGCCACGATGCCGCTGGACAACGTCCCCACGATCGAGGAGAGCATCGACATCGATGCCCCGCCCGCGAAGGTCTGGGCCCTGGTCTCGGAACTGAAGAACATGCCCCGGTGGAGCCCGCAGACCGCGAAGTCGTTCGTACGCGGCGGCGGCCCGACCAAGGCCGACAGCCGGCTGATCAACATCAACCGGCGCGGCTTCCTGGTGTGGCCGACCAACTCCAAGGTGGTCCGCTTCGAGCCCGAGCAGGAGATCGCCTGGCGGATCAAGGACAACTACATGGTGTGGAGCTACACCCTCGAGCCCACCGCTGCCGGCGGCACCACGCTCACCTCGCGCCGTGAGGCGCCCGAGGGCATCTCCGACATCTCCGTACGCCTGACCAAGCTCGCCATGGGTGGCGTCGACAACTTCGCCGCCGAACTCAAGCGCGACATGGCCACCACCCTCACCAAGATCAAGGCCGACGCCGAACGTTGAGTTGCGCCCAAAACCCGCCGAGTTGCGCCCAAAACCCGCCGAGTTGCGCCTCAGACGGGTCGAGTTACGGATAAGTCGAAGCCGCTCTTGTCGTAGGCGAAATTGAAGGTGATTTACCCAGAACTGAACTTGATTTACCCCGAACTCGCGCAGTTTTGGGCGCAATTGAACTGTTCGTGGGAACATATGTTCGATGGATGGCCGCGCGACGATCCTGCACGCTGACCTCGACTCGTTCTACGCATCGGTCGAGCAGCGCGACGATCGCAGGCTGCGCGGGCGGCCGGTGATCGTCGGCGGCGGGGTCGTGCTCGCGGCCAGCTACGAGGCCAAGCGCCGGGGCGTACGCACGCCGATGCCGTGCCGCGACGCCCTGCAACTGTGTCCGGACGCGGTCGTGGTGCCACCGCGGATGGCGGCCTACACCGAGGCGAGCAGGGCGGTGTTCGCGATCTTCGAGGACACCACCCCGCTGGTCGATCCACTGTCCGTCGACGAGGCGTTCCTCGAGGTCGGCGGCCTGGGGCGCCTGGTCGGGCCACCGCTGCAGATCGCGGAGACGCTGCGGACGCGCGTGCGCGAGGACGTCGGGCTGGCGATCAGCGTGGGGATCGCGCGCACCAAGTTCCTCGCCAAGGTGGCCAGCGCCGCCGCCAAGCCCGACGGCCTGCTGCTCGTCCCGCCCGAGGGCGAGGCGGCCTTCCTGCATCCGCTCCCGGTGGCCCGGCTCTGGGGCGTGGGCAAGGTGACCGAGGAAGCACTGCACCGACGCGGGCTCTACACCGTCGGCGACATCGCCGCTCTCGAGGAGCCCGCCCTGGTCGGGATGCTGGGCAGGGCAGGTGGCCGGCATCTGCACGCATTGGCCAATCTGCTCGACCCGCGCCCCGTCGAGACGGGACGGCGGCGCCGCTCGATCGGCGCGCAGAGCGCCCTGGGTCGGCGCCCGCGCAGCTACGCCGAGATCGATGCCCGACTGGCCGGGCTCGTCGAGCGGGTCGCCCGCCGGATGCGGACGGCCGGGCGCCGCGGGCGGACGGTGACCGTACGCCTGCGCTGGGGGGACATGTCGCGGGCGACCCGCTCGCACACGCTGGCGATCCCGACCGATCGCACCGACATCCTCCTCGACACCGCCCGAGCGCTGCTACGAGGCGAACAACTCGCCGTGAGCCGACGCGGCCTGACCCTCATCGGGGTCAGCGTCGCGCACCTCGAATCCGGCGCCAGCGTGCAGCTCAGCCTCCCCATCGACGACGGCCCCGGTGCCGAACTCGACGTCGCGGTGGATCTGCTCCGTAACAAGTTCGGCTCCGGGGCCGTCATGCGTGGGTCATTGCTCGGGAAGGATCAGGGGATCAGCGTCCCGTTGTTGCCCGACTGACCGGTCAGGCCGCCGGGGCGACCGGTTCGTCGTGCAGTCGCCGGAACGTGTACGCAGCGCCGACGAGCACCACCGGGATGGCGGCGAGCAGGCCGATGCCGCACAGGATCGCACCGATGATCAGGCAGACGGCGGACAGCACGTAGAAGAGCACCGTCTCGCCGAGGTGCGAGGTGGTGAAATGCACGCTCGCCTTGACGGCATCCATCGGTGCGAGGTTCTTGTCGACGACGAAGAACATCGTGAACATCAACAAGAAGCCGACGATGAGACCGGGGACGTAGCACAGCAGGGTCCCGATGAACGTGGCGACGGAGACCAGCAGGCCGGCCACGATCACATTGCTGTGCGACACGTAGGCGAAGACCTCACCGGCGGACGGCTGTTTGCCGTCGGCGACATCGAGACCGCACTTGATCAGCCCGGCACCGAGCACCTGCGCGATCAGGCTGACCACGAAGCCGGCGATCGCGGCACCGAAGAGGGTGGCGATGAAGCTGGGACCGCACGTCTGCGTGACGGTCTGGCCGAAGACGGTCGTGGTCCCGCAGTCGTGGGTGCCGAGCAGGCTCGCGCGCAGGACCAGTTGGACGATCACCTCGAGGACGATCATGACGACGAGGACGATCAGCACGGGTACGAGCAGGGTCGCCGGCGACTTGGAGAAGCGCGCCCAGCCGTAGCTGATCGCTTCGGGAGCGCTGTAGGGGCCGGAGCCGGAGGGCTGGCCGCCGTCGGCGGGAGGCGGGAATGCGGGTGGCGGCGCCGTCGGCGGCTGGTCACCAGGAGGTGGGGTCTGGTCGGTCATCCTCGGGACAGTAGTGGACCCCGGAGCGCCTGAACAGACGCTCCGGGGTCCAATTTGTCTGAGTCAGGAGTTGTTCTGCAGGCCCTTGGCGGTGTTGAGGACGTCACCGGACTTGACCATGTCGAACACGGCGTACGCCAGGGCGATCAGCGCGAGCACCCCGATGTAGAAGCCGAAGCTCAAGCTGACGCTCACGGAGACACCGAAGGTCTTCGTCGTGCCGAGGTGGCTGTCGGTGAGCCAGACGATCACGTTGATGATGCCGAGGAGCAGCGTCAGCGCGGCAAGGCCGGCCACGACCAGGTTGTTCATCGCGTCGCCGAGCGGCAGCACCTTCGCGATCTGGGCGCCGGCCACGACGAGCAGGACGACCGCGAGGATCGCGACGAGGCCGCCCATGTGGTGCCAGCCGTTGGCCGAGTCACCGGCGCCGCCGAGGCCGCCGGTGCCGGAGACGCTGGCGTGGATCCACGAGAAGAAGCTGCAGATGAAGATCACCGCGGCGGAGGCGAGCAGGACGATCTGGCCCGTGCTCAACTTGACGCCGGCCGTGCTCGCCGCGGGCGCGGAGGTCGAGGGGGTCGACGGTGCTGCCGGGGCAGCGGGGGGCTGCTCAGGCTGTTCGGGGGTAGCGTCCGAATCGCTCATGGGTTCCGCACTCCTTCTGTTCGCCGCCGGGCGGCGGCGATTTGGGAACAAACTCAACTGCGGGTCGCCGTGAGATGTCAAGCGGGCGCCGCGGCGGTCCGGACAAGCCCCGGATAAGCCCCGGACAAGCAACGAGGGCCGGGATCCGTGCGGATCCCGGCCCTCGCCGTGTGCTGAAGAGAGGTGCGCTATCGGTGTGTTGCGCCTCAGCGCTCGACGTCGCCGCGGATGAAGGCCTCGACGGACGCGCGGCCCTCCTCGTCGGGGCGCTGCACCGGCGGGGACTTCATGAGGTAGGACGAGGCCGACAGGATCGGGCCACCGATGCCGCGGTCCTTGGCGATCTTCGCCGCGCGGAGCGCGTCGATGATGATGCCCGCGGAGTTGGGGGAGTCCCAGACCTCGAGCTTGTACTCGAGGTTCAGCGGCACGTCACCGAAGGTGGTGCCCTCCAGGCGGACGTAGGCCCACTTGCGGTCGTCGAGCCAGGCGACGTAGTCGGACGGGCCGATGTGCACGTTGCGGTCGTCCTTCACGCCGGCCAGCGGGCCGGTCAGGTTGGACGTCACGGCCTGGGTCTTCGAGACCTTCTTGGACTCCAGGCGCTCGCGCTCGAGCATGTTCTTGAAGTCCATGTTGCCGCCGACGTTGAGTTGGTACGTCCGGTCGAGGCGGACACCGCGGTCTTCGAACAGCTTCGCGATCACGCGGTGCGTGATGGTGGCGCCGACCTGGGACTTGATGTCGTCACCGACGATCGGGACACCGGCGTCCTCGAACTTCTTGGCCCACTCGGGGTCGGAGGCGATGAAGACGGGCAGCGCGTTGACGAAGGCCACGCCCGCGTCGATCGCACACTGCGCGTAGAACTTGTCGGCCTCCTCGGAGCCCACCGGGAGGTAGGACACCAGGACGTCGACGTTGCGCTCCTTGAGGATCGAGACGACGTCGACCGGCTCGGCGGCGGACTCCTCGATGGTCTGGCGGTAGTACTTGCCCAGGCCGTCGAGCGTGTGGCCGCGCTGCACCTCGACACCGAGGGTGGGCACGTCGCAGATCTTGATGGTGTTGTTCTCAGAGGCGTTGATCGCCTCCGAAAGGTCCTTGCCGACCTTCTTGTCGTCGACGTCGAACGCGGCGACGAACTTCACGTCGGAGACGTGGTAGTCACCGAACGTCACGTGCATCAGGCCGGGCACGGTGCCGGCCGGGTCGGCGTCCTTGTAGTAGTGGACGCCCTGGATCAGGGACGTGGCGCAGTTGCCCACACCCA
>DASVMH010000301.1:0-5878 GCA_036384455.1 Marmoricola sp.
GGGCGTCCTCGGGCAGGGAGAAGCGGCCCATGACGTGTCCTCTCGGTTCGGTGGTGTGCTCTTCGCACACTGGGCCGCACATTAGGGTGGGTGGTGGTGTGCCGGGAAGTCTGGTCGGCGTCCGATCCGCCACGCCCGCCCCAGGAGCCTGATGACCGCACCGAGCCGAGGTCGCCGCAGTCGTCCACGTCTGTTCGCCCGAGCGTCGCTGCGCGAGGCGGCCCGCGTGGCCGAGGTGCTGCGCGCCGAGACCACCGGCGGGATGCTGCTGCTCGCGGCTGCCGTCGTCGCGCTCGTCTGGGCGAACAGTGGCGCGGGATCGTCGTACGCGCGTCTGCGCGACCACGTGATCGGGCCGTCCCTGTGGCACCTGGACCTCTCGGTCGGGGCCTGGGCGGCCGACGGTCTGCTCGCGGTCTTCTTCTTCGTCGCGGGGCTCGAGGTCAAGCGCGAGTTCGTCTCCGGTGATCTGCGTGATCCGCGCCGGGCGGCACTGCCGATCGTCGCCGCCGTCTGCGGGATGGCGGTGCCCGCGGCGATCTTCACCTGCTGGACCGCCGGCACCCACGCGGCTCGCGGCTGGGCGATCCCGACTGCGACCGACATCGCCTTCGCGCTGGCGATCCTGGCGGTGATCGGCCGGCACCTGCCGTCCGGGCTGCGTACGTTCCTGCTCACCCTGGCCGTCGTGGACGACCTGCTCGCGATCTGCGTGATCGCCTTCTTCTACACCGATTCGGTCGACCTGCCCGCGCTGATCGGGGCGCTGGTCCCGATCGCGCTCTTCGGAGTCGTGATCCGCTCGCGGCTCCGATCGCCCTGGTTGTTGGTCCCGCTCGCTGCGGCCGCGTGGATCCTCGTCCATGCCTCAGGGGTGCACGCGACCGTCGCCGGTGTCGCCCTGGCGCTGACCGTGCCGGCGGCGACGACCGACGATCAGCCCAGCCTCGCGGAGCGGTGCGAGCACCTGCTCAGGCCGTTGTCGGCGGGCATCGCGGTCCCGGTCTTCGCGTTCTTCTCCGCCGGTGTCGCTGTCGGTGGGATGAGTGGCTTGGGTGCTGCCCTCGGCGATCACCTCACGCTCGGGATCATCACCGGGCTGGTGGTGGGCAAGACGATCGGGATCGCCGGCTCGACCTGGCTGCTGGCCACCTTCACGGGCGCGGATCTCGACGACGAGCTCGGCTGGATCGACGTCGTCGGTGTCTCGATCCTCGCCGGGGTGGGCTTCACGGTGTCGCTGCTCATCGGCGAGCTCGCGTTCGGCACCGGCACCTCCGACGATCACGTCAAGGTGGGGGTGCTCGCCGCGTCGGTGATCGCCGCCGGGGTGGCGGCCGTGGTGCTCGGGTTGCGTGGCCGTCACTATCGACAGCTGGGCTCCCCCGACGGCTGAGGCCTACTTCTTCGTACGCCCCCGGCGCCGGAAGAGCGGGAAGATCGACCCGATGATGTATCCGGCCAGGAGCATGGCGCCCAGCCACACCCAGACCGGCATCGACGCCTTCCAGAACAGGAAGTGCACGTCACGGCTCGCGGTGTTCTGGAACACGATGATCAGCGCCAGCACCGCGATCACCAGCGCGACGATCCCCTTGGGGCCGATGCCGGATCGGGTGCGAGCAGGCGTCGTGGTCGGGGTGGTCTCCGCAGGCTCGGCCATGCATGGAGCCTACGCCGAAAGTTGAGTCGAGTGCCTGAGGGTGCGCTACCGCGCGCGCTCAGGCACTCGACTCGAAACGTCTGGCGGAGGATGCGGGATTCGAACCCGCGAGGGCGTTAACCCAACCCGCTTTCCAAGCGAGCGCCATAGGCCACTAGGCGAATCCTCCGCCGGAGAGGCTACCTGCCCCGATTGGTCTTGTGGAAATCGGATGCCTAGACTCTGGCCAACCCCTCGTGCGGCGGCATCTCGCTCAACTCCCCCAGGGCCGGAAGGCAGCAAGGGCAGGCGGGCTCTACCGGGTGCACGAGGGGCCTTTTCGTACCCGCGCCTAGGGTGAGCGTCATGCGCAGGGGGATCACCGGACTGATCGTCGCTGCCGTCGCGCTGTCGGCGGCCGGCTGCGGCGGTTCCGCGGTCCACGAGCGGCCCGCTGCTCGTACGACAGCGGCGCTGTCCCCGAGCCCATCGGCGTCTCCGACCGATGGCAACGGCTCGTTGGTCCCGTCGAACCTCGACATCCCCACTGCGGGGCCCCACGCGAAAGGGGCCGTCGTCGGCGCCGACGTGAGTTGGCCGCAGTGCCCCAAGGGGATGGGCATCCCACAGAAGCGTTCGGAGGGCCTGCCGATGCCGACCGGGTCGGCCCGGTTCGTCATCCTCGGTCTGACGAACGGACCGTCGTTCGTGGCGAACCCGTGTCTGGCCGACCAGGTCGCCTGGGTCCGTTCGCGGCACCTGTGGGCCGGGGCGTACTCCGTGATCAGCTATCCCGACGCGAAGACGCTCGCGCAGGTCGCGGACAAGGGCCCCTACGACGGCGGTACGCCCGCGGGCGCCCTCTCGAACGCCGGCTATCAGGCGGCACTGTTCAACGCCGCCACGATGAAGCGGGTGGGGCTGCTCCCGCCATTCGTCTGGATCGACGTCGAGCACGTGCCGCACTTCGAGTGGAGCAATGACACCGGCGCGAATGCTGCCGTGCTCCGAGGCGCGGTCCGTGGCTACGAGTCGCAGGGCTTCGGGGTCGGTCTCTACTCCGTACCCTCACTGTGGGCCAGCGTGGTCGGCGATCTTGCGCTCCGACTGCCGGAGTGGCGGGCCGCCGGGCACACCTCGGCGGTCGAGGCGAGGAACAGGTGCGAGTCGAGCGCCTGGTCCTTCGGCGGCGGCCCGGGCGTGATCGGCCAGTGGGTCGACGGGAGTCGCGACCTCAACCTCACCTGCTCGGCAGCGGGCGACGACCTGGCCAGGTGGTTCCGCAAGTTCTGATCAGGGTGACGGCGACGTCCGGATCCCGAGCGACGCGGTGCTCTCGGGCATGCCACCCGGCAGCCCCACATCGGTGCGCTTCGAGATCGTGCACTCCGCTGACGTGCTGCACTCGATCGTCACGTACCCGGTCTCCAGCTCGGAGGTGGTGTTGAGGTACTGCAACCGGATCATGATCGGCTTCAGCGGCGCCGAGACGGGTGTGCTGAACCGGCTGAGCGTGGGTTGGTTCTCCACGCCGCCGGAGGTGCCGAGCTGATCCACCACGGTCCACGTGACCTCGGCGCCGTCGGTGTTCCACAGCACCCAGGGGCCGTCGGGCTGGTGCCAGTGGCCGTAGTCGAGGATCCCTGCGGGCTGGTCGGGGATGCCGTCGTCGTACGGGGTGGTGCGATGACCGCCGGACATCACCAGGTCGCGCACCTGGTCGATCGAGGCGAGACCGAGGTATCCGGCCGCCGCGTAGGGCTGGTGGACGACGGTGATGCGCGCCTCCTGTGGATCGGAGTCGTCGACACTGGCGCGCAGCTTCTGTCCGAGCTCGGTCTCGCCGACACCGGTCGGGTTACGGACCGAGCCCCCGAAGAGGGTCTTGTGCTCGCGGTCGTTGGCGACCGCCACGCGAAGGCCACCGACGTCGGTGGTGGTGAGATCGTGGTTGCTGATCCCGGCGTCGGCCAGTTGCTTCCACGTGCTCGTCGAGTCGTGATCGCCGGCCGCTGCCGCCGTGGGGATCGGGCTGCTCGCCGCCGCCTCGGCATCGACGAACTTCGACTCGGCGATGGTGCCGTTGGAGGTGATGTCCCCGGCGATCGTACGCAGCGAGATCGCGTCGGGCCCGAGGGCGGCGCGGAGCTCGGCGTACATCTGCTTGCGTACGTGGGTGCCGACGAAGCTCCCTTGGGGATCGGCCTCCGCGATCACGATCGTCTCGCCCTTCCTGGGCGCCAGCCGGTGGGTGGCCGGGGCGAGGGCCGCGCGGAAACTCGCCCCCGCCTTCGTCTCGTACGCGTCGGCGCGGTCGTCGGTGCGGGTCTTGTTCTTGGCGATGAACGGCTGGACCTGGTTGGCGACCTCCTGCAACTGGGGGTTGTCGAAGCTCAGCCTGGAGTCCGCGGCCAGGGGGTAGTGGTCGGTGGGCGCCGCACTGCCCGGCCAGGAACCGAGCAGTTGGACCGCGAGCGCGGAGGTGATCGCGGTGCCCACCACGACCAGACCCGTGGCTGCGATCGCCACGTGGGTCCTCGGAATGCCGGCCAGCCGTCGGCGCGAGATGAGCTGGAAGATCAAGGTGCCGCCCAGGATCGCCACCAGGATCTCGTCGCGGAGCACGCCGTCCCGGACCCGACGCTCGACCTCGGCGGTGTACGCAGCCGCCACCCGGTCGGGGTTGTCGATGAGCTCGGCGTTGGCCTTCAGGAAGCTCGGATTGACGTACGACGCGAGGGTGCCGCCCGCTTCGGGTGGACCGGTCGCGATGGCGCGGACGCCGAACCCGAACGCGCCCGTGCGATGCAGGTAGATCTTGCCGAGGAGCCCGGTGTCGATCGTCGAATAGCCGTTGTGACTGAGCCGGACGTCGACCGGGAATGTGCCGAGCTCATCGGGGAAGTGGACCTCCTCGATCGTATGGATCAGGGTCAGCGGGAGTCCGATGACGGCGGCCGCGACGGCGCAGGCCACCCAGCGCAGGATCGCTGCGCGGGTGGGTGGGTGCCACCGTCTCCTCCACCTGCGCAGGTCCATTGCTTCGACGTTACCCGCCATGGTGGTTCGGTGCCGCCGTGGTCACCGCCACAATCGTCCTCCTTCGTGGCGGGTTGTCGGCACCGGTGGTTAGGCTCGCCGGGTGGAATCCAACCTGGCCCTCTACCGACGCTATCGACCCGAGTCGTTCGCCGAGGTGATCGGTCAGGAGCATGTCACCGAGCCGTTGCGGCAGGCGCTGGCCAACGACCGCGTCAATCACGCCTACCTCTTCTCGGGTCCCCGGGGCTGCGGCAAGACGACCAGCGCCCGCATCCTGGCGCGCACGCTCAACTGCGAGAAGGCGCCGGTCTCCGACCCGTGCGGGGAGTGCCAGTCGTGCCGCGATCTCGCCCGCGGCGGCCCCGGCTCGATCGACGTGATCGAGATCGACGCGGCCAGCCACGGCGGTGTCGACGATGCTCGCGATCTGCGGGAGCGGGCGTTCTTCGCGCCTGTGAACAGCCGCTACAAGGTCTACATCATCGACGAGGCACACATGGTGAGCTCGCAGGGCTTCAATGCCCTGCTCAAGTTGGTCGAGGAGCCGCCGGAGCACCTCAAATTCATCTTCGCCACCACCGAGCCGGAGAAGGTGATCGCGACCATCCGCTCGCGGACCCACCACTATCCGTTCCGCCTGTTCCCGCCCAAGCTCGTCGCGGACTACATCGCGTCGTTGTGCGAGAAGGAGGGCGTTGCCGTCGAGCCGGCGGTGTTGCCGCTGGTGGCCCGTGCCGGGGCCGGTTCGATGCGAGACAGCCTCTCGGTGATGGACCAGTTGCTCGGTGGGGCCGGCCCGGACGGGGTCACCTATCAGGTGGCCACGTCCCTGCTCGGCTACACACCCGACAACCTGCTCGACGAGGTCGTGGACGCGCTCGCCGCGTCCGATGGCGGCACCGTGTTCGGTGTCATCGACAAGGTGATCGAGAGTGGGCAGGACCCACGCCGCTTCACCGAGGACCTGCTCCGCCGGTTGCGTGACCTCGTCATCATCGCCGCGGTCCCGGATGCGCCGGCGACCGGTCTCATCGAGGCCCCGGCCGACGCCGCCGAGCGCCTGATCGCCCAGGCCGCACGATTCGGTAAGGCCGATCTGGTCCGGGCCGCCGACGTCGTGGGGGCCGGGCTGACCGAGATGCGTGGCGCCACCACGCCCCGGTTGTTGCTCGAGCTCATCTGCGCGCGGGTGCT
>DASVMH010000302.1:0-2804 GCA_036384455.1 Marmoricola sp.
CTTCGGTGCCTTCGTCTCGCTCATGCCCGGCAAGGACGGCCTGCTGCACATCAGCAAGCTGCGTGCCCTCGCCGGCGGCAAGCGGGTCGAGAACGTCGAGGACGTCGTCTCGGTCGGCCAGAAGATCCAGGTCGAGATCGGTGAGATCGACGACCGCGGCAAGCTCTCGCTCGTGCCGGTCGTCGAAGAGGACGCCGCAGAGGCTGATTCAGCCGAGTGAAGTCGCTGCTCGCTCACGCGCAGACGCCGGGGACCAGCCGAGTGCTGGTCCCCGGCGTTCGCCGTACCGTCCTGCCCTCCGGCCTGCGCATCGTCACCGAGACGGTGCCGGGGGTGCGCTCCGCAGCCATCGGTGTCTTCGTCGGAGTCGGCTCGCGCGACGAGTCGCCGACCCTGCACGGCGCCTCCCACTTCCTGGAACACCTGCTCTTCAAAGGCACTCCCGAGCGCACGGCGATGGACATCTCCGTCGCGCTCGACGCCGTCGGCGGCGAGTTCAACGCGTACACCGCCAAGGAGTACACCTGCTACCACGCGCGTGTCCTCGACGACGATCTGCCGATGGCGATCGACGTGCTCGGCGACATGCTCACCTCATCGCTGATCACCGCGGCCGACGTCGAGGCCGAGCGTGAGGTCATCCTCGATGAGATCGCGATGCACGACGACGACCCGGACGACGTCGTGCACAACCTCTTCGCCGCGTCCACGTGGCGGGGCAGCCCGCTCGCCAAGCCGATCGCCGGCACCCATGACTCCATCCGGGCACTCACCCGAGCGCAGATCGACCGCTACTACCGCCGGCGCTACCGCCCCGAGGCGATGACGGTCGCGGTCGCCGGCAACCTCACCCATGCCGAGGTGGTGCGACGGGTCCGTAAGTCCTTCGCCCGCAGTGACTTCCTCAGCGGTACGGCCGCGCCCCTGCCACCCCGGATGGCGGCGCGGTCGCGGCGCGCCCATGCGGGCGATGCCCATGTCGCACGGCCCTTCGAGCAGGTCAATGTCGTGCTCGGAGTCTCGGGCATCACCCGCTCCGACCCCCGCCGGCACGCTCTCGGGGTGTTGAGTGCGGGTCTCGGCGGCGGCTCGTCGTCACGGCTCTTCCAGCAGGTGCGTGAGGCGCGCGGATTGGCGTACTCCGTCTACTCCTTCGCCTCCTCCTACTCCGACGCCGGTGTCGTCGGGGTCAGTGCCGGCACCCTGCCCGGCAAGGCCGACGAACTGCTCGAAGTGGTCCGGCACGAGCTCGCTGTGCTCGCCGAGAACGGTCTGACCGAGGAGGAGGTCGAGCGCGGCAAGGGCCAGATGCGTGGCGGCCTCGTGCTCGGCATGGAGGACACCGGCTCGCGGATGACCCGGCTGGGGGAGTCCGAGATGTTCCAGGAGCGGCTCCTCGACCTCGACGAGGTGCTCGCCCGGATCGAGGGCGTCGACGTCTCGGCGGTCAACGCCCTGGCGGCGCGGCTCTTCACGCAGCCGCAGGCACTGGCGGTCGTCGGGCCGTAGCCGGCCGCGCGTCGCTAGGGTGGAGTGGTGACGCTCAAGGTGGGAGTGCTCGGCGCACTCGGCAAGGTCGGACAGGAGATCTGCGCGGCGGTCGAGGCTGCCGACGACATGGATCTGGTCGCACGCATCGATGCCGGCGACGACATCGCCGAGCTGTCCGACGCGGGTGCCCAGGCGGTCGTCGACTTCACGCACCCCGACGTGGTGATGGGCAACCTGGCGTACTGCATCGAGCACGGCATCGACGCCGTCGTCGGGACGACCGGATTCGACGACGAGCGGCTCAACCGGCTGCGTGAGCAGTTGGCCAGCCTCGATGACCCGGCCCGGGTCGAGGGTCACGACGTCGGCATTCTGATCGCACCCAACTTCTCGATCGGCGCGATCTTGATGATGCGGTTCGCGACCGACGCCGCGCGCTTCTACGAGTCCGTCGAGATCGTGGAGCTGCACCATCCGACCAAGGCCGATGCGCCCTCGGGCACCGCGCGCAGGACCGCGGAGATGATCGCCGCTGCTCGCCGGGAGGCGGGGATGGATCCGGTGCCGGATGCGACCAGCACCGGCCTCGAGGGTGCCCGCGGCGCTGTCGTCGACGGGATCCACGTCCACGGCCTGCGCATCCGTGGGCTGGTCGCCCACCAGGAGGTCATCCTCGGCGCACCGGGGGAGACCCTGACCATCCGGCACGACTCCCTGGACCGGTCCTCGTTCGCACCCGGGGTGCTGCTCGGACTGCGTCGCATCGGCGGCGCCCCGGGCCTGACGGTCGGCCTGGAGCACTTCCTCGACCTGTAGCGGTCCGCTGCATGATCCTGCAGCGCACGAATTTGCAGGTTTGTGCACCGGTGGTCGGGGCAGTTTCCAGGCATGCCTACTCCCACCAGATTCGGCCTGTCCGCACTCGCCGTCACCGCCTCGGCGGTGGCCCTCGCCATCACCAGCCCGGGCACCGGTGCCGCCGCCGGCGCTTCTCAGGGCCGGCACGGCCTCGCCATCAAGGCGGCCGAGGCCCATCTCGCCCGCACACATTTCGGCGCCGCGCAGAAGTTCACCGTGCGCAGTCAGACCACCGACCCCGACGGCACGACCCACGTACGCCTCGACCGGACCTACCACGGGCTCCCGGTCGTGGGCGGCGACATCGTCGTCCACCAGTCGAAGGGTGGGGCCTGGGAGGGAGCGGATCTGACGCTCGACCACGCCCTGACCCTCGACCCGGACCCGGTCCTGAGCGCGCACACCGCCTCGGGCGACGCGATGCGCCATCTCGATCGCGGGATCCGTGGCGCCAA
>DASVMH010000303.1:0-4345 GCA_036384455.1 Marmoricola sp.
CCGTGAGGACGTCGAGGTGATCTCGGTGCGCGCTCGTGGTCGATGGCCGGCCCGGCCGTTCGCGGTCGC
Organism: Marmoricola sp.; assembly: GCA_036384455.1. Lineage (GTDB taxonomy): Bacteria > Actinomycetota > Actinomycetes > Propionibacteriales > Nocardioidaceae > Marmoricola. The sequence goes on from DASVMH010000303.1 coordinate 70, forward strand.
GGGCGAACACGACGACTTTCGCGTCGACGGCTCCGACGAGCACGGATGGATCGACGAGTGGCGCGCGGCCGACACGGACCTCTCGGCCCGGATCGACGGCTTCGTCGCCGCGGAGCAGGGCCTGACCCCCTACGAGGTAGCAGCTGCCGTGCACCGCGCGGTCCCGCCGGGCGGGCTGCTCCACGTCGGCGCCAGCAACCCGATCCGCGATCTGGACCTGATGGCCGGCGCCTACCCGGTCGGCGAACGGCGCTACGTCATCGCCAACCGCGGCCTCGCCGGCATCGACGGCACCCTGAGCAGCGCGATCGGCGCCACGATCGGTCGCCCCGACACGACCCGCGCGATCGCGTACGTCGGCGACATCACGTTCCTGCATGACCTGACCGGCCTGGTGATCGGTCCCGCCGAGTCGCGTCCCGACCTGACGATCGTGGTCGTCAACGACGACGGCGGCTCCATCTTCGCCACCCTCGAGCAGGGGGCGCCGGAGTATGCGGGGTCGTTCGAGAAGGCGTTCGGTACGCCCCACGGCACCGATCTGGCCGCTCTGTGCACGGGTCTGCGGATCCCGCACTGGCGCGTCACTGACGCCGGCGAACTCACCCACGCCCTGGCCAGCCCCAACGGCGGCATCGAGGTGGTCGAGGCAGTCGTCCGACGCGACAACCGCCGCGCCCTCGACGCCGCCATCCGGGCGTTGGCGTCGCCAGACCGCATGTAACGCGGGGTTATTGCTTGTGCACAAGGGTCAGGACGCCGTGGGGGCGCACGAGCGCTGGCGTACATGTAGGTGGGATGTTGATGCGCAATCCGGCCCTCCCCGCCCTTGTGCACAAGCAGTAGAGCTTGTGTACAAGCGGCCCGGGGCGGCGCACCACCAGCTCGGGTCGGCAATGATGGGGGCGTGCATGCGGCCCTGATCCTCGTCTGTCTGGCGGCGGCGGTGTTGGTCTTCACCGCGGCGGCCGACCGACTGCAGGTGCCGGCGCCGCTGTTGCTGATCGCGGTGGGCATCGCCGGGTCGTACGTCCCGGGCATCCCGCAGATGCAGCTCGGGCACGACGTGGTCCTCTTCGGGTTGCTGCCACCACTGCTCTACGCGGCCGCGGTGCAGACCTCCCTGGTCGACTTCAACGCCAACCGCCGCTCGATCCTGCTGCTCTCCATCGGGCTGGTCGTCTTCAGCACGTTCGGCGTCGGCTGGGTGGTGCACGAGATCGTCCCCGACATCCGTTGGCCCGCCGAGCTCGCGATCGGAGCCGTGGTCGCACCTCCCGATGCGGTCGCCGCGACGGCGGTTGCCCGTCGGATCGGGCTCCCCCGACGGGTGGTGACGATCCTCGAGGGCGAGTCGCTGCTCAACGACGCGACCGCGCTGGTCGCCCTGCGCACCGCGATCGCCGCGGCTGCCGGTGGCGTCAACCTCCTGCACGTCGGCGGGGAGTTCGTCTGGGCGGCGATCGGCGGCGTGCTCGCCGGGCTGATCGTCTTCGTGGTGGTCGCCAAGATCCGCAAGCACCTCACCGATCCGCCCGTGCTCGACACCGCGATCTCGCTGGTGATCCCCTTCGTGGCGTACGTCCTGGCCGAGTCCGTGCACGCGTCCGGTGTCCTCGGTGTCGTGGTCGCCGGCCTGCTGCTCGGCCACGAGGCCCCGATCCTGCAGACGGCCCAGTCCCGGATCGCGGAGCGTACGAACTGGCGCACCATCGCGTTCCTCCTCGAGAACGCCGTCTTCCTGCTGATCGGCCTGCAGGCGCAGTGGATCCTCGACGACGTCCGCCACAGCAGCCTGGGCGCGGGCCGGATCGTCTCGGTGTGTGCCGCCACGCTCGTCGCGGTGATCGTGCTGCGCATCGTCTGGGTCTTCGCCTCGCGGGCGCTGTTGATCCGGCCGCTGCATCGGGCCGGCAAGGTGCAGGCGCCGTGGCGTTCGACCTTCCTGATCTCGTGGGCGGGGATGCGCGGCGTGGTCACGTTGGCTGCCGCCTTCGTCATTCCCACGAAGACCGAGCATCGTGAGGTGCTGCTGCTGATCGCGTTCACCGTCGTGGTCGGCACGCTCTTCCTGCAGGGTCTGAGCCTGCCGGTGATCGCCCGCCTGCTGAAGGTGCCCTCACCCGACGCGCGCAAGGACGCGCTGGCCCGGGCCAACCTGCTCCATCAGGCATCCACTGCAGGGATGACGGCGATCGATGCGTGCGACGACCCGTACAACATCCGCTCGATGATCCGCGACCGCGTCGAGCAGCGCGGCTTCGCGGCGTGGGAGCAGATCGCGAGTGCGGACGCGGAGACGCCCAGCGAGGCGTACGCCCGGATGCGGCACGTCATGATCGACGCGGAGCGGGCGCGGGTGCTCGAGGCACGCGGCAGTGGTGAGTACCCCCATGAGGTCGTGCAGGAGGTGCTCGGCATGCTGGATGTGGAGGAGTCGATGTTGGAGCGGACACGAGAACAGCGTGCGGAGATGCGCACGGCACTGGCGGAGATCGGCCCCCAGGGACGGGGCGGATGTGAGCATCTGCGTGAGGCGCGCGACGACGTCGAGGCGCGTACGCCCGGGCAGTGCGAGGACTGCATCCGCGAGGGTACGACCTGGGTGCACCTGCGGGTGTGCCTCACCTGCGGACACGTGGGGTGCTGTGACTCCTCACCGATGCGACACGCGACCGCGCACTTCCACGAGACCGGTCACCCCGTGATGCGTTCGGCCGAGGAGGGCGAGACCTGGCGCTGGTGCTTCGTCGACGAGCTCACCGGCTGATCGGCGGACCGATCAAGCGGTCGGAGTGAATCGGATCGGGAAGCGGATCGCCCCGGTGTTCCCCGACACCGGCAACCACTCCCCGGGGCCGTCGGCATGTGCGTCCGGCATCCGCTGCGCGAGGATCGGCAGCGCCACCGCCATGTCGATGCGCGCGACGAAGTGCCCGAGGCAGTGGTGCACCCCGCCGCCGAAGCCCATGTGCATCGGTCGTGGGGAGGTGATGTCGAAGCGGGTCTCCTCCATCGCCTCCGGGTCGGTGCCGGTGGCGTGCGAGAGCAGTTGCACGATCGAGCCCGCGGGTATCGACAGGCCGTTGATCTCGACGTCCTCGAGAGCCTCGCGCGTGATCCAGGTGACGGTCGGGTTGACCCGCATGATCTCCTCGACCGCGTTGCCACCCAGGTCGGGCTGCTCGGCGAGCAGCCGCCACTGGTCGGGGTGCGCGAAGAGTGTCTGCAGCGCCAGGGTGAGCTGGTTGCGGGTGGTCTCCATGCCGGCGAAGACGAGGAAGACGAGCGCCACTCCGAGCTCCTCCGGAGTCAGCTTCTCGGCCTGTTGCGCCTCGACCAGCTCGCTGACCAGGTCACCGGTCGGGTGCGCGGTGCGGTCGGCGACGAGCTGGTTCACGTACCCGTAGAGGCCGTCGAGGGCGGCCTCGATGCGCGGCAGGTCGGCCTGCAAGTTGACGCCAAAGGACTTGCCGAGGTCATCGGCCCAATGGGCGACCTGCGCCCACTCGCTGTCGGGCAGGCCGAGCAGACCGCAGATGATCCGGGAGGCGTACGGCTCGGCGAACTCCGACACGAATTCGACCTCCCCACGCTCGGCGAAGCCGTCGATCAGCTCGTTCGCGATCTGCACGAAGCGCGGCCGCATCGCCGCGATCGGCTTCTGCTTGAAGGCGGGGAAGAGCAGTCGGCGGATCCGGGTGTGGTCCTCGCCCTCGAGCGAGAGCAGCACCTTGCCCCACCAGTCGTGGAACGGCCCGGTGTGCACGCCGTTCTGCTCCGGCCAACGGATGGTGCCCTGCTGGAAGCGGCGGTCCTTGAGGATCGCGTTCGCCTCCGCGTAGCGGAGCACCGCCAGGCCGTAGTTCGTGCGGGCGTACCAGCTCTCGTCGCGGGCGTCATGGACGGCAGCGGAGGTCACGTCGAAGGTGAGGTCGCCGAGGTTGAAGTACGGCTCCTCGCGGGTGTCGATCGCCATGCCCCATGATCGCTCGCGCCGGCTTTTCGGCGAGCTTCGGGGTCACGGCGGTTGTCTCGGATCCGAGAACTGCGGGGCGAGTACGGTCGAGCCCATGCGGATCACGAAGTTCGGCCATGCCTGTGTCCGGATCGAGCACGACGGCGTACGCCTGGTCATCGACCCGGGCATGTTCACCGCCCCCGAGGCGATCGACGATGCCACCGGGGTGCTGATCACCCACGAGCACCCCGACCACTGGACCGCGGAGATGCTGCGGCGCACCGACGCGCCGGTCTTCACGATCGAGGCGGTGGC
>DASVMH010000304.1:0-7104 GCA_036384455.1 Marmoricola sp.
AAGCACACCGGGCTCATCGGGCCGCTGCAGTGCCAGTTGCGCAACCACGGCTTCTACTCGGCGCCGGTCACCGGCAAGTGGAACCAGGCGACCACCACCGCCCTGCAGAAATTCGAGAAGGCGGTCGGCCTGCCCAACTACCAGACCGCGACCCGCAGGGTGTGGACGGCGCTCGCCGTCCACGGCATGAAGTGGCGCGAGTTGCGCGCCGGCATGTCCCAGCCGGCCGGCCAGTTGGTCGCGCTCGCCCGGTCGCTCAACGCGGCCATCGGTGCCAGCCTGCACGGCACCGGCTACTTCGGCGACCTGACCAAGCGTGCGGTGCTGCAATTCAAGAAGCAGGTCTTCGGCCATGGCAACGGCGTCGTCGGGAAGAACACCTGGGCAGCGCTGCAGGCCGGCAAGATCGGCGCCCTCGACCCCTCGGCACGCATCGCGGCCCGCAGCGCTCGCACCGACGTGGCTCCTCGCGTCGCAGCCGACGACGCCGCCGCGCCGTCAGCGTCGGCGAGCCCCACCGATGCTCCGACACCCTCTGCGGCCCCGAGCCCGTCCAGTTCTGCGACCGGGCCGGTGACCGCCGCCCCCAGCCAGACGGCCTCGACCACTCCGACCGCCCCGGCCTCCGAGGCGACCGACAAGCCGGTCGCACACGACGCCGCGGACCACTCGCTCCCGGCCCACGAACTCGCCCTCGGTGCCGGCGCCAACCCCGCCCGCAGCTCGGCGTCGGGCATCAAGCCGCCGACCCGCAAGGCCGCGCCCGTACGCCCCGCGGTGCTCCAGGCGCGCGTGCCGGACATGGTGCCGTCGACCCATTCGGCGAAGGCCGACGCCGCGATCTCGACCCGGGCGCTGGTGTTCCAGCAGTTGCCCTTGGTCTTCGGCAACCTCGATGTCGAGACGACACGCGCGTGCATGCTGTTCTTCCCCTGGATCGGCGGGAAGTAGAGCTCAGGCGCCGATCGTCGCCTGCAGGACGCTGGTGAAGAAGCCGAGGCCGTCGGTGCCGGGGCCGCACAGGTCCTCGACGGCGTGCTCGGGGTGCGGCATCAACCCGACGACGTTGCCCCGCTCGTTCGTGACCCCGGCGATGTCGCGAAGGGAACCGTTGGGGTTGCCGAGGTAGCGCGCGACCACGCGGCCCTCCGCCTCGAGCCGGTCAAGGGTGTCCTCGTCGGCGACGAAGGAGCCCTCGCCGTTCTTGAGCACGATGGTGACCTCGGCGCCCTGGTCGTACGAATTGGTCCAGGCGGTCGTGTTGTTCTCGATGCGCAACCGCTGGTCGAGGCAGCCGAACTTGCGGTGGTCGTTGCGGATCAGCGCACCGGGGAGCAGGTGCGACTCGCAGAGGATCTGGAAGCCGTTGCAGATGCCGAGCACCGGCATCCCCTTCGCGGCCTCCGCGATCACCTCGGTCATGACGGGCGCGAAGCGTGCGATCGCGCCGCAGCGGAGGTAGTCGCCGTAGGAGAAGCCACCGGGCAGCAGCACCGCGTCGACACCCTGCAGATCATGGTCGCCGTGCCACAACGAGATCGCCTCGGCGCCGGCGAGCCGGATCGCGCGGGCGGCGTCCTGGTCGTCGAGGGAGCCCGGGAAGGTGACGACGCCGACCCTGGTCATCCTTGGGACCCGCCGGTCTCGGCGGAATCAGCGACCGAGACGACGTAGTCCTCGATCACCGGGTTGGACAGCAGGGTCTCCGCCATCTTGTGGACCTCGGCGAGCCGCTCATCGGTGAGATCGCCGTCGATCTCGAGCTCGAAGCGCTTGCCCTGGCGTACGTCGGTGACGCCGGTGAAGCCCAGTCTCGGCAACGCCCCCTGCACCGCCTTGCCCTGCGGGTCGAGGATCTCCGGCTTGGGCATGACGTCGACGACGACACGGGCCACGGGTGCACTCCTGGCGGTCAGCTGATGGTCTGCTCTGAGGACTCCGGCAGTCTATCCGCGCGGCGGCGTGGAGCGCGCGCAGCGCCATGTAACGCGGGGTTATTGCGTGTGCACAAGGGTTGGAACGGGTCCCGAGCGCACTAGCACTGGCGTACATGTAGCGGGGGCCAAGTGCGTGTTCGAGACGTCCTGCCCCTTGTAGACAAGCACTGATGCCTGTCTACAAGGGGCAGGACGGTCGTCGTACGCACCGACGCCCCCCTTACAAGGGCTGGGCCGCCACCACCTGCTCGACACGCTCGAGTGCCAGCGCGGCGTACCGGCGCCAGCACCAGCCGAAGACCGGCATCAGCACTCGCCCCACGGGGTTGGCCGGGCGCAGTCGCCAGGACCAGGTGACGCGGGTGCCGCCGCCCTCGGCAGCGAAGGTCCAGCGGCCCTCGACCTCGGCGACCAGGGGCCGCATCGGGCCGTGGATGTCCGTTATCCGGTAGCCGAATGCGTCAGGGGCGGAGACCTCGGTGAGTTCCTCGCGCATACTGCCACCGTCCGCGAGACGGATCGTGCGGGTCTGACCCGTCGTCGACCACTCCCCGACCTGGTCGGTCACCTCCTTGATCGGCTGGATCGGCCCGAAGCGACGGTCGAAGAGCGCGGGGAGCGGCGTCGGCAGCACGGCAGCGAACGCATGAGCAGGTACGCCCGGGACGACCTGCGAGGCGCTGACGAGGTAGGAGCCCACGGTCAGTCCACCAGCTCGCGCTTGAGGATCTTGCCGGTCGCGGTCATCGGCAACGAGTCGACGAAGGCGACGACGCGCGGGTACTTGTACGCCGCCATCTGCTCCTTGCCCCACGCGACCAGCTCGTCCTCGGTGATCGTCGCGCCCTCGCCCAGGATCACGAACGCCTTGACCTCCTCACCGTGGCTGTCGTGCGGGATGCCCACGACTGCTGCGAGCGAGACGTCGGGGTGCGTCATCAGCACCTCCTCGACCTCGCGCGGATAGACGTTGTAGCCGCCGCGGATGATCATGTCCTTCGAACGGTCGACGATGTAGTAGAAGCCGTCCTCGTCGCGGCGCGCCAGGTCGCCCGTACGGAACCAGCCGTCCCTCATCACCTCGGCCGTGGCCTCGGGGCGGTTGAGGTAACCCTTCATCACCAGGTGTCCCCGCACGGCGATCTCGCCGACCGCGTCGGCCCCCTCGACCGTCGACCAGTCGTCGTTGATGAGCTTGACCTCGACTCCCCAGATCGGGATCCCGATCGAGCCGGCGCGCGGCTCGTGCGCGGGGTCGGAGAACGTGGCGACCGGAGAGGTCTCGGAGAGGCCGTAGCCCTCCAGGATGGTGACGCCGAGCCGTTCCTTGGTCTGGTTGATGATCTCGACCGGCAGGCTGGCACCGCCGGAGACGCCGATGCGTAGGTTGCCGGCGATCCGCTTCACGTCGACGTCGTCGGTCAGCGCACCGAGGAGGCCCCACCACATCGTCGGTACGCCCGCGAAGAACGTGATCGTCTCGCGCTGCATGAGGCCGACGACCTCAGCGGCGTCGAAGCGCGGGATCAGGTGCAGCGTCGCGGCGGTCGAGAAGCCGGCGTTCATCTGCACGGTCGCACCGAAGGTGTGGAACAGCGGCAGCGCCACGATCTGGGCATCGCTCGCGGGCTGGGAGCCGAAGAGCCGGTTGCAGGTGAGCGCGTTGACGAGCAGGTTCGAGTGGGAGAGTTCGGCGCCCTTGGGCTGCCCGGTCGTGCCGCTCGTGTAGAGGATCACCGCGGTGTCGGTCTCCGCCCGCGCCGCGGACTCGAACGTCGCCGGCTGATCGCCGATCCCCTGGGCGAGGGTGGTCGTGCCGGCAAGCGGACCGTCGGTCGGTGACTCCGCGAACGGGTTCGCGGTGATCACGAAGAAGTGCTCGCAGCTGTCGACCGCGTCGAAGCCGGCCTTGCCCTCCGCGCCCATCGGGAGTTCGGCGGAACCCTCGAAGCAGAAGTACGCCTTCGCGCCGGCGTCCTCGAGGTAGTAGCTCACCTCACGCGCCTTGTTGAGCACGTTCATGGGCACCACCACACCGCCGGCCTTGAGCACCCCGTAGTAGATGATCGGGAAATACGGCAGGTTCGGGCAGGTCAGCGCGACCCGATCACCCGGCTGGATCCCCTTGGACACAAGGAGATTCGCCACCTGGTTGGCCGCGGCGTCCACCTGGGCGTACGACAACCGGAAGTCGCCGAGGACCAGCGCCTCCCGCTCCGGATAGCGTCGGGCGGAGTCCTCGAGAAAGATCGAGAGGTTGTACACGGCGGGCTGCCTCCTGGTCCGTTCACTTCCGGGCGAATTCGGTTCACTTCCGGATGAATCAAGGTCGATTGGCGACCGCGCCGATCGAGCCTTTGACTTATCCGCAACTCAACGGATCTTAGGCGCAACTCAACCCGTCTTAGGCGCAAGTGAACGGTTACCAGGGTTGGCCGGTGAGGAGTTCGTACGCCTCGACGTAGCGGGTGCGGGTGCGGTCGATGATCTCGTCGGGGAGAGCGGGTGGACGTGCGCCGCTCGCGCGGTCCCAGCCGCTCTCCGGGGAGAGCAGCCAGTTCCGGACGATCTGCTTGTCGTACGACGGCTGCGCGCGGCCCGGCTGCCATTCGTCGGCCGGCCAGAACCTCGAGGAATCCGGCGTGAGCACCTCGTCGGCGAGGACGGCAGTACCGTCGGCGCGCGCACCGAACTCGAACTTCGTGTCGGCGAGCAGGATGCCGCGCTCGCGTGCGATCTCCTCGGCCCGTGCATAGATCGCGAGCGTCAGCTCGCGAAGGTGTGCAGCGTCTTGCGCACCGATCGCACCCACGACCGCGTCGTACGAGACGTTCTCGTCGTGCTCCCCGACCTCGGCCTTCGTGGCCGGGGTGAAGATCGGCTCCGGGAGCCGGCTGCCGTCCTCGAGACCCTCGGGAAGGGCGATCCCGCACACCTCACCGCTCGCCCGATAGTCCAAGAGGCCTGTGCCGGTGAGGTACCCGCGGGCGACGCACTCGACGGGGTACATGTCGAGCGCCTCGCAGATCACCGCCCGGCCCGCGACCTCGCCCGGCACCTCGGTCGAGACGATGTGGTTGGGCGCGAGGTCCTTCAGTTGTTCGAACCACCACGACGACATCCGGGTGAGGATCTCGCCCTTGTCGGGGATCGGTGTGTCGAGCACGAAGTCGAAGGCGGAGATCCGGTCACTGGCCACCATGAGCAGGCTGCCGGCATGCGTCCCCTCGGTCAGGCGGTAGAGATCGCGGACCTTGCCAGAGTGCAGGTGCTCCGTCCCCGGGATCGCAGCGGCAGCAGGGATGTTCGGGTCACCGGCCATGGCCCGAGCCTATCGAGGATTACGCGGACACAGACGGGCGGCGCGTGGTTGGCTGACGTCTCCGCCACGCAGCAGCCAGGAGAAGACGCGATGCCATGCCGTGATCACCACGCCGCCGGCCGATCGGCGCTGTGCGCTCTCATCCTCGGGATAGTCGCGTCGACAACAACGGCGCTCGCGCTTGTACCCACTGTCGCGTCAGCGGTACCGCCGTCCGGCGCAGCAGTCAGCAGTCACCACCCGAACGAGATCGCCTACACGATGTGGGGCAAGAAGAATCCGTCCCTGTGGCTGGCGCACGCGGACGGTACGCACCGGCGCCGTCTCTCGGCGAACGCCGACAGTCCGGTCTGGTCGCCCGACGGTCGCCACCTCGCGTACCGCAACCTCTCCGACGGCGCGAGCCTGTGGGTGATGGGCGCGGACGGGAGCCACAAGCACCGCGTGGGCAACGATGCCTACAACCCGTTCTGGTCGCCGGACAGCCAGATGATCACCTACGACGTCGGCGACAACGGCACCACCGACTGGGCGATCTGGACGGCCCGCGCAAATGGATCCGGCAACCGCCGCATCGCCGCCGGCGACTCCCCGGTCTGGTCACCGGACGGTGCGCACATCGCCTCACGACGTCGTCCGGCAGCCTGTGCGTGATCAACCCCGACGGCCGCGGCAAGCGCTGCCTCACCAGCAACGGGCTCTATCCGGAGTGGTCCCCCAACAGCCGGCGGATCGCCTTCCAGCGCCAGACCGGCATGGGCAGTCTCTGGGTGATGGCTGCTGACGGCAGCCAGAAGGTCCGGCTCGCCGTCGGCGGCTCCGAGCCCGCCTGGTCGCACAACGGCCGCGACATCGCGTACGACGCGAACGGCAAGGTATGGGTGGCCAGCCCGGCAGGCAGGCACAAGCACCGTCTCCGGAAGGGCAGCTACGAAGCCACGTGGCGGCCGTAACCGTCAGTTGCCTCCCAGGGCGATCCCCGCGACGAGGCTGATCGTGGCGGCCAGGATCACCGTGCCGAAGACGTAGGACATCAGGCAGTGCCGAAGCACCGTCGCCCGCAACTCGGTGGTGGACACGCTGGTGTCGGAGACCTGGTAGGTCATGCCGAGGTTGAACGAGAAGTAGCAGAAGTCCCGATAGCAGGGCGGCCCGTCAGCGTTGAAGTCGATGCCACCGGGCGGGTGGGCGTAGTAGGCGCGGGCGTACCGGGTGGCGTACATCGTGTGCAACATCGCCCACATCGCGAAGACAGCGGCGAGGGCCACCGCGGCGGCGACGTCACGATCGGCCGCGTGGCGGGTGGTGTGTTCGATGATCATCACGCTCGAGATGCCGCCCAGGCTGCCGAGTGCGATCACCGCGATCACCGCCTCGATCGCGACCGTGCCGGTGTCCTCGCGCAGGACGTGTCGCTGGGTCTCCTCGGCCGTCATCGGCCAGACCACCATCAGGCTCCAGATCACGAAGGACGCCGCGAAGGTTCCGAGCCCACTCACCACACCGAGTGCGGGGTGGACCAGCATGCCGACGCCGACGCCGACCACGATCCCAACAAGCAGGCAGCACCCCAGGCGGAGCCGGGCGGAGGAGACGTCCCGCTCGTCCATGTCGATCAGAGGATCTCGCCCGGGGCGTACGACGCGGCTGCCGGATCGGTGGCCAGCACCTTCTCCACCTTGGCGATCACCGCGGCGACCTGGTCGGCGGCGGCACCGGTGAACCCGATCGGCTCTCGGACGAGATCGTCGATCTGCTCCCGGCTCAGGCCCAGACGCGGGTCGGCCGCGAGTCGCTCGTAGAGATCGTTGTGGTCGAGACCCTGCCGCAACGACAGGGCCGCAT
>DASVMH010000305.1:0-2347 GCA_036384455.1 Marmoricola sp.
CGCGATCCGCGCGGTGCGGTTGGGGTCGTACTCGATGTGCGCGACCTTCGCCGGGACGCCGTCCTTGTCGTAGCGACGGAAGTCGACCACGCGGTAGGCGCGCTTGTGGCCACCGCCCTGGTGACGGGTGGTGATCCGGCCCTGGTTGTTGCGACCGCCCTTCTTGGGCAGTGGCTTCACCAGCGACTTCTCCGGCGTGGTCCGGGTGATCTCGACGAAGTCGGCTACTGACGAGCCACGACGGCCCGGGGTGGTCGGCTTGTACTTGCGGATAGCCATTCTCAATGTCTCCTATGGAGCCCGGTCAGCTGACCGGACCTCCGAAGATGTCGATGCGGTAGCCCTCGGCGAGGCTGACGATCGCGCGCTTGCTGTTCGCACGACGGCCGATGCCGGTGCGGGTACGCCGCGCCTTGCCCTGCCGGTTGAGCGTGTTGACCGAGGTGACCTTGACGTTGAAGACCTTCTCGACGGCGATCTTGATCTCGGTCTTGTTGGCGTCGGGGTGCACCAGGAAGGTGTACTTGTTGGCGTCGAGGAGGCCGTAGCTCTTCTCGCTCACCACCGGCGCGAGCAGGACGTCGCGGTGGTCCTTGTGCAGCGTGCTCATCAGGCGTCCTCGCTCTTCTTCTTGCCGGCCTCTGTGAAGCCCGCGGCCTCGGCGTCCTCGGCGGTCTTGAAGTAGAACTCGGCGACCGTGGCGTCGTACCACTGCCCGCCGGGCTGGTGGAACAGACCCGAGTCGGAGTTGCCCTTGACCTCGTAGCCCTTCGGCGCGCCGCCGCTCTTGAGCGGAGCCTTCGCACCCTTGGGCAGCTCGACCGCAGGCTCAGCGACCTCGGCCGGCTCGGCGACCTCGGCGACCGGCTCGGCCTTCGCCGGCTTCTCGGCCTTCTCGGGCTTCGCCTCGCTGGTGCTCTCGCCACCGACGAAGGTGTCGTAGGCGCCCTTGGTGAAGACCACGTCGTCGGCGACCAGCACGTCGTACGTGTTGAGCTGGTCGACGGCCAGCAGGTGCACGGCCGCGACGTTGCGCAGCGACAACCAGGTCACCGCGTCGTCACGCTCGAGCACCACCAGCTGGCGGCGGTTGGAGGTCAGTGCGTTGAGGGCGAGCACCGCGTTCTTGGTCGACGGCTCGGCGCCACCGGTCAGCGACTCGACCACGTGCACGCGACCTGCGGCCGCCCGGTCGGAGAGGGCGCCACGCAGGGCAGCGGCCTTCATCTTCTTGGGGGTGCGCTGGTCGTAGCTGCGCGGCTGCGGGCCGTGGACGGTGCCACCGCCGGCGAACTGCGGCGCACGGATCGAACCCTGGCGGGCGCGACCGGTGCCCTTCTGCTTGTACGGCTTCTTGCCACCACCGCGAACATCGCCGCGGGTCTTGGTGGCGTGGGTGCCCTGACGGGCCGCCGCCTGCTGGGCCACCACGACCTGGTGGATCAGCGGGATGTTCGGCTCGACGCCGAAGATCTCGGCGGGGAAGTCGACAGCGACGGTCTTGGGCTTGGTGGCAGCCATGCTCAGTTGCCTCCCTCAATCTTCTTCGCAGCGGTGCGGATCACCAGCAGGCCGCCCTTGGGGCCGGGAACGGCACCCTTGAGCAGGATCAGGCCCTTGTCGGCGTCCACCGCGTGCACGGTGATGTTCTGCGTGGTGACGGTGTCCGAACCCATCCGGCCGGCCATCCGGGTGCCCTTGAAGACGCGGCCCGGCGTCGCGCACGCGCCGACCGATCCCGGCTTGCGGTGGTTGCGGTGGGCACCGTGCGAGGCGCTGACACCGGAGAAGCCGTGACGCTTCATGGTGCCCGCGAAGCCCTTGCCCTTGCTGGTGCCGGTCACGTCGACGTCGTCGCCGGCGGCGAAGGTGTCGACACCGAGCTCCTGGCCGATCTGGTACTCGGTCGCGTCCGCGGTACGGATCTCCGCGATGTGGCGGCGAGGCGTGACCCCGGCCTTCTCGAAGTGCCCGGACTGCGGCTTGGTGACGTGCTTGCCGTCGACCTCACCGAAGCCCACCTGGATGGCGTTGTAGCCGTCGGAGGCGGGCGTGCGTACCTGGGTCACGACGTTGGTGCCGGCGGCGACCACGGTCAGCGGGACGACGCGGTTGTTCTCGTCCCATGCCTGGGTCATGCCGAGCTTGGTGCCCAACAGGCCCTTCACGTTACGTTCAGTAGTGCTCATGACGCTGTGTCTCCCCGGCCTCAGAGCTTGATCTCGATGTCGACGCCGGCAGGCAGGTCGAGCCGCATCAGCGAGTCGACGGTCTTCGGCGTGGGATCGATGATGTCGATGAGGCGCTTGTGCGTGCGCATCTCGAAGTGCTCGCGCGAGTCCTTGTA
>DASVMH010000306.1:0-3340 GCA_036384455.1 Marmoricola sp.
TGGGTGGGCAGCGCCGGCACCAGCCGCCACGCCATCACGAAGGCGAGGATGCCGACGGGGATGTTGACGAAGAAGATCCACTCCCAGCCCAGCCCGTCGGTCAGCACGCCGCCGAGGATCGGGCCGACGACCATGGCCACACCGGCGGTCGCGCCCCACACCGCCATCGCCTTGCCGCGGTCGGAGGCGGGGAAGATCCGGGTGATGATCGCCAGCGTCTGCGGCGTCATCATCGAGGCGCCGAAGCCCTGGACGACGCGGGCGAGGATGAGCATCTCGATGGTGTTGGTCAGGCCGCACCACAACGAGGCGAGCGTGAACACGGTCAGGCCGGCGAGGTAGAGCCGCTTCGAGCCGAACCGGTCGCCGAGTCGGCCGGTGATCAGCACGGGCACGGCGTACGCGAGCATGTAGGCGCTGGAGACCCACACGACCTGGTTGACGCTGGCATCGAGCTTCTCGATGATCGTCGGGGTCGCGACGGTCACGATGGTCAGGTCGACCAGGATCATGAAGAAGCCGATGACGAGGGCGAAGAGCGCGGGCCAGGGCCGGATGTCGGGGTCGTCGGTGGGCGCCTGAGCGGCGACAGAAGTCTGGGTCACGGGGATACTCAACACCCGAGCATGGACAATTAGTCCATGAGTTTCCCGGACCTGATCGCTGGACCGCCCCCGACGCTGCTCCCGGAGGATCCCGCAGCCGGTGATCTCGGCGCCGGCATGGCGCCCGCCGAGGCCGTACGCCGGCACCCCGAGTCCCCGTTCGCGTGGGCCGCGCTCGCCGAGGAGGCCGAGGGCGCCCGCGGTGATGGTGTTGATGGCGACATCGTTTTCTACGCGTACGCCCGGGTCGGCTATCACCGCAGCCTCGACCTGCTGCGTCGCAACGGCTGGAAGGGGCACGGGCCGGTGCCCTGGTCGCACGAGCCCAACCGCGGCTTCCTGCGCGCCCTCGCAGCGCTGGCGCGCGCGGCGGATCGGATCGGGGAGACGGAAGAGGCGCAGCGCTGCGCGGACTTCCTGCGTGACTCGAGCCCCGAGGCGGCAACCAGCCTCGGCTGATCGCGAGGAGTGAGGTGGAGGTACGCCGAGGTACGAGGTGTGCCGGAGCGGAGCCCCGCAGCGATCGGCCAATCAGACTCGGCGTGTGATCAGGCGGGCACGAGCAGGGAGTACGCGCCCGGCTCGACATGCCAGGTCCGGCGCCTCTCGGGGCCGCTGATCTCCCCATCGGCGCTGATCCAGAAGTCGTCCCCCACCACGGAGACCTGCTGCCCCTGGAAGGTGAGCACGTCATCGCGGCGGGTGTGGTCGCCACGTCCCAGGCGCAGGGCGTACCCGAGCCGGTCCAGCGGGCCGGTCGCGAAGCTGACCATGACGTCGGCGGCACCGTCGCTCGGGTCGGCGCCGGGTGTCACCTCGGTCCCGCCCCCGATGCTGGCGCCGTTGCCGACCGCGACCATCAGCACCTGACGGTCCATGTCCACGACCGTCGCGCCGTCGATCTCGACGCGCAGTCGCAGGAAGGACGGGCGTACGGCGGCCATCGCGGCCCCGAGGGGGTAGCCCACGAGCCCGAGACCGAGTGGTCCCAGCCGCTCCTTCCAGGTCGCACCGTGGCGACTCGCCTGGGCACCCGTGCCGACGTGGACGTTGTTGACCACTACCTCACCGAGCTCGTCGACGAGCAGGTCCATCGGTGTGGGCGCTGCCGTCGCCAGGGCGTGCGCCGCCTCGGCGGGATCCAGTGGCAGGCCGACGGTGCGCGCGAAGTCGTTGCCGGTCCCGACGGGGATCAGCCCGAGCGGCTGCGCGCCGAGCTCGTTGCGACGATGCAGCGCCGCAACGACGGCGTGCAGGCTGCCGTCACCACCGGCGACGACGAGCGTCCGGCGGCCGGCCCGTTGCAGGACGCCGTCGAGCTCGCCGGGGTTCGTGGTCTGGCACACCTCGACGTCCGCGTGCTCCCGCAATACGGAGGTCGCCTCCTCGACCGAACGGTCGTCACCGCCGCCCGCGTGGGCGTGGGTGATCAGCAGGATCGGGTCCACGGAGCCACCGTAGACGGTGGGTCCGTCACCCGCTCAGCGATCGATGGTGCTCATGTCGCCGTACCGCTCGCCGACGACCGCGTCGACGGGCACGGCGGCTTCGAGGGTCTCGAGCTGGCGGTCCGTGAGGGCGATGTACGCTGCCGCGACGTTCTCCTCGAGGTACTTCACGCGCTTGGTCCCCGGGATCGGTGCGACGTCCGGCCCCTGCGCCAGCACCCATGCGAGGGACAGTTGACCAGGGGTGCAGCCGATCTCGTCGGCGATCTCCTTGATCTTCGCGACCAGGGACAGGTTCGCGTCGAGTGCCTCGCCCTGGAAGCGCGGGAAGTACGGCGTGCTGCGCGAGTCGCCGGAGGAGATCGTGCCCTGACCGATCGCGCCCGTGAGTAGCCCGCGGCCCAGCGGGGAGTACGGCACCAGGCCGATGCCGAGGTCACGGATCGTCGGCAGGATCTCGGCCTCGATGTCGCGGGTGAACAGGGAGTACTCGCTCTGCAGAGCCGTGATCGGATGCACCGCGTGGGCCCGGCGGATCGTATCCGCGGAGGCCTCCGAGAGCCCGAGGTGTCGGACCTTCCCGGCCTCGACCAGCTCCTTCATCGCGCCGACGGTCTCCTCGATCGGCACGGACTTGTCGACGCGGTGCTGGTAATAGAGGTCGATCGTGTCGATGCCGAGGCGGGCCAGGGAGGCGTCGCAGGCCGTGCGTACGTACTCGGGGCGGCCGTTGACCCCGAGGCGAGTGCCGTCGGGCAGGCGCTCGTTGCCGAATTTGGTCGCGATGACGACGTCGTCACGGTGCCCCGCGAGCGCCTTGCCGACGAGCTGCTCGTTGGTGAACGGGCCGTACATGTCGGCGGTGTCGAAGAAGGTGACCCCCAATTCGAGTGCGCGGTGGATCGTGGCGATGCCGCCGGCCTCCTCCGGAGTGCCGTAGAACTCCGACATGCCCATGCAGCCCAGGCCGAGGGCCGAGACGGTGAGGGCGGAGTCGCTGCCGAGGGTGCGCTGTTCGAGGGTCATGGCCCCAGTCAAGCCCGCCGCCGGTCATCGCTCAATCGCAGGGGGCAGCCGACCCCGCCGTTTTGATAACGTTGGGTCGCAGGAGCCCCGATGCCTGCCGCGTGCAATGCGAGCATCTGGGCCTGTTCCATGTTCTGACCCCGTTTGCAGGGAGACTCTGATGCCCGCGATCGTCGTGCTCGGCGCCCAATGGGGCGATGAGGGCAAGGGGAAGGCGACCGACCTTCTCGCGACCACCGACCCGATCGACTTCGTCGTACG
>DASVMH010000307.1:0-2976 GCA_036384455.1 Marmoricola sp.
GCTCGCTCATCACGACCCACCGCACCTGGGGCGCGCCCTCGGCGAGCGCCTCCGCGACCGACAAGAGCGACTCGTCGACCAGGACCCACGAGGCGTGACTGTGGCCCACGACGTACCCGAGGTCGTCCGGGCCGAGCCGCAGGTTCATCTGGAGCATCACCGCGGCAGTGCCGGGGATCGACCAGTAGAGCTCGAAGAACCGCTTGCTGTTCCAGTCCAGGACGCCGACCACATCGCCCGGCTGCACGCCGAGGCCACGTAGAGCGTTGGCGGAGCGGACGATCCGGTCGTAGGCATCGGCATAGGTGTAGCGGTCCCATCCGCCGTCGGGGGTGCGGAAGACGATCTCCTGCTCCGGCGACGTGCGGGCTGCGTGTCGGATCAGCGTCGAGGTGTTCAACGGGTAGTCGTCGCCGTGGGTCGACGCCAGTCCCTTGACGAGGGGTGTGCTCACGGATGCTCCTGCGGTCGGGCGGATTGCTGGTGCCTTCCATCTCAGCCCGGCAGCGGACCGGTGGACTGTTCAGCAACTGAACACTCGGACCGGCGATGGCAGCCCAAGACTGGGCGGGTGAGCACTCCAGAAGCCGTGATCGTCGATGCCGTTCGCACTCCCGTCGGGCGCCGCGGGGGCGTCCTCGCCCACTGGCACCCGACCGACCTGTTGGCACAGACGCTGCGCTGCCTCCTGGACCGCGTGGACATCGACGAGGACGCCATCGCCGACGTCATCATCGGCTGCGTGATGCAGAACGGCGACCAGGCTGGGAACCTCGCCCGCTGGGCCGCCCTGGGGGCCGGACTACCGGAGTCGGTCCCCGCCACCACCATCGACCGGCAATGCGGCTCGGGCCAACAAGCCATCCACTTCGCAGCGCAGGCGGTCCGCGCGGGCGACTATCGCTTCGCGCTCGCGGGCGGAGTCGAGTCGATGAGCCGCGTCGAGTTGGGTCCGCTGTTCAACCCCGCCGCCGGGCCGGGCCCCTGGTACGGCGAGCGCTCGCTGCACCGGTACGACGGGAATCTCGGCGCGCAGGGCCCGGCCGCCGACGTGGTCGCGAGGAAGTGGGGACTCGCCAGGACCCAGCTCGACGACTTCAGTGCGCGCAGCCATGAACGCGCCGCAGCCGCGACCGCGGCGGGCCACTTCGCCAGCCAGCTCGTCCCCGTCACCGGCACTGACGGCGCCACGGTGAGCGGCGACGAGGGGATCCGCGCGAACCTCGACCGCGTCAAGATCGCCGGCCTCGCGCCGGTTTTCGCCGACGATGGCCTGATCACCGCCGCGAACGCGTCCCAGATCTCGGACGGCGCTGCAGCGGTACTGATCGCGAGCCGGGACGCGGCTGCGCAGGCGGGTCTGCCGGTGCGCGCAACGATCCGGGCGATGGCCGTGGCCGCCGACGACCCCCAACTGCAGTTCACCGCCGTCATCCCGGCAGCCCACAAGGCGCTGCAGCAGGCGGGATTGCAGATGTCCGACATCGACCGGGTCGAGGTCAATGAGGCGTTCGCCTGCGTTCCGCTGGGCTTCCAGCAGGCCTTCGACGTCGCCGACGACCGCCTCAACGTCAACGGCGGCTCGATCGCGGTCGGGCACCCACTCGGATCGACCGGGGCGCGCATGATGACCGACCTGGTCGTCGAGCTGGAACGCAGCGCCGGCCACTACGGGCTACTGGTGATCTGCGAAGGCGGAGGGATGGCGAACGCCACGATCATCGAGCGAGCAGGCTGACGTGGCCGTCATCGAGACCGGGCGTGAGGGCGCGGTATCCACGATCACGCTGACCAGGCCGAACGTGTTCAACGCCCTCAATCGTGAGCTCATGGACGCCGTCGCGGATGCGCTCGGACAGGCGGCACGCGACGACACGGTCAGGGCCGTGGTGATCACAGGAGCCGGTGCGTCCTTCTGCTCCGGCGCGGACATCGCCGAACTCGATGGTGTCGATCTCGTCCACGTGCTCCACCCCGACGGGTTCCCCGGCCCGATGTTCGACCGGTTGAGCACTTTCGCCAAGCCGGTGATCGCGGCCGTGAACGGCGCCGCGCTCGGCGGCGGGTGCGAGCTCGCACTGGCGTGCGACACGGTCGTCGCCGCCGAGTCTGCACGGTTCGGACTGCCAGAGGTGAGCCTCGGCCTGATCCCCGGAGCCGGCGGCACCCAACGCCTCATCGAGGCTCTCGGCAAGGCGAAGGCGATGAAGATGTTGCTCTCGGGCCTCGCACTCACCAGCCGCGAGGCCGAGGCCGCCGGCCTGGTCGCCCAGGTCGTCGACGACGACCAGGTCCTGGATGCAGCTATGCAGCTCGGGCAGCGGATCGCACGCAACGCACCGCTGGCCGTCCAGCTCGCCAAGGACGCCGCCCTCGCATCCACCAATGGCAACACGCAGTCCGGGCTGGACCGCGAACGCCGCAACTTCTTCCTGGCGCTGGCCACCGAGGACCGGCGCGAGGGCGTCGACGCGTTCCTGGCCAAGCGCCGCCCCCGGTTCGACGGACGATGAACGGAGCATCATGAAGAGGACCGTCTACGACGAGGACCACGAGGCGTTCCGCGCGATGATGCGGGACTTCATCGCCGCCGAGGTCGTGCCCCACTACGAGCAGTGGGAGGAGACCGGCACGCCTCGGGACCTGTTCCGCAAGCTCGGCACTCTCGGGGTGATGGGTTTCGGCATTCCCGAGGAGTACGGCGGGCCGGGCGAGGTCAGCTACAAGTACCAGGCGATCATCGCCGAGGAGACCGCCCGATGTGCCGTGGCCCTCGGCCACTACATCGTCACCACCGGCATCGTGCTGCCCTATTACCTCAACCTCGCCACAGACGAACAACGAGCCCGCTGGCTGCCGGGGATCGCGACCGGCGAGACGCTGCTGGCGATCGCGATGACCGAGCCGGGCACCGGATCGGACCTCGCCGGCATCCGCACGACCGCGAGGCTCAGCAAGGACGGGACGCACTATGTG
>DASVMH010000308.1:0-11435 GCA_036384455.1 Marmoricola sp.
GCTCGAGCGCTACGGCCCCGGCACCGAGGACGACATCGTCTGGTGGTCGGGGGCCACGAAGTCCGTGGTCCGCACGGCGCTGGACGACATCGGCGCGGAGCAGGTCCGGCTGGCCGACGAGCAGGTCGGCTGGGTGCTGCCCGATGACCTCGAGGACTCGGCGCCGGCCAAGCGGGGCGCGGCGCTGCTGCCGGCGCTCGACCCGACCACGATGGGCTGGAAGGACCGCTCCTTCTTCCTCGGTCCGCACTCCCCGGAGATCTTCGACCGCAACGGGAATGCCGGTGCGACCGCCTGGATCGGGGGTCGGGTGGTCGGCACCTGGGTTCAGACCGATGAGGGCACCGTCGTCGTGCTGCCGCTCGAGGAGCTGGCGACCGGAGACCGAGCCGCGTTGGACGTCGAGGCCACCCGGCTCACCGCCTGGCTCGACGGCGACGTGGTCAGGTCGGTCTACGCCAGCCCGTACGCCCGTGCGTGGCTCGCCCGGCACGGGTGAGGACCGCGCCGGATACGGTTCTTCCCATGACCGCCCCGTCCACACGCGCCCGCCAGGCGGATCGTGACGCCGTGCTCGGGCAGCTCGAGGCTGCGTACGCCGACGGGCAGCTCGACCGGGCGGAGTTCGACCGCCGCAGCGACCGGGCCCTCCGCGCGCGCACCTTGGGCGACCTAGGGGTGCTGGTGGCGGACCTGCAGTCCGACGGCCAGCCAGCACTCCGGCGCGCCGGCTCGGCCTCGGCACCGGTCTCGAGACGGATGATCGCGCTCGCGGCCGTCATCGTGGTCGCTGCCGGACTGATCGTCACCAAGATCGCGGACGGCCATGACGACGCACCGCCGAGCCCGCCGGCCGCGGTCCAGCAGCCGGCGGTCGACGATGCCGCTCCTGCCGAGAAGGAGGAGCTGGCGACGGCGCCGCTGCCCGAGCCGCTCAGTCTGCAGGCGTTCCGCGCGTTCCGGACGGCCTACCGGGAACGATTCGGCACCACGAAGCTCTACGAGCCGACCTTCCATGCGAACGGCGACGTGCACTTCTCCGTGCCCTACGGTCCGGTCGGCAAGAACCGCATCGATCCGATGTTCTGGAGCCCCAAGGACGGGTTCGACGAGTGGGCCGACCCGAGCACGAACGTCTTCGACGAGGGCATCGTCGACCTCGCACGCGTCGATCTGGCGGCGCTGGCCCGCAACGCCGTGCACGCACGCAAGTACCTCAACGTCGAGAACGCCACGGTCATGATCACCATCGAGCGCGATCCCGACCTGCGCCCGCAGGTCCAGGTCCGGTTCAACGCGAGCAACTCCCTCGATGAATCCGGATGGATGGCCACGACGCTGTCCGGGCGCGAGCTCGCCAGCAACCCGTTCAGCCCGGATCGGCGATGAGCGGGCGCGGACCGCGGCTGCGGGCCAAGGACGCCGACCGGCTGACCGCCGTGGAGGCGCTCGAGGCGGCGCTGGGGGACGGCCAACTGACGTCCACCGAGGCGGCGACCCGCATCGAGCGGGCGCGCGCGGCGGCGACCCTCGGCGAGTTGGCGGCGCTGACCTCCGATCTCCAGGCGGTCCCGGTCGCCGGTTCGCGTCCCGGCTCCCGGCGCAGACTCGTCGCTGCCGGCCTCGCCGCGGTGGTGATCGTCGGTGGCGCGGGGTACGCGCTCACTCGTCATCACGGGGACGACACCCCTGCTGTGACGACGTCGCGCATCAGCGCGGACCGGCCCGACGCTGCGCCGGCGGACGATCCGGTCGACCCCGAGCCGGTCGACTCCGAGCCGGTGGACACGGCCGAATACTCGTTCACCGCGAAGGGCGTGCGCGCCTTCATCGACGTGTACACCGAGGAGTTCAAGCGCCCGCCGCGCGCCCTGGCCTTCGGTCTGAACCGCTCCCAGGTGGTCATCTACCGGCCGAACCAGACCCGCGGCACGATCCACCGCTGGTTCTTCCGGCAGGGCCGCTTCCTCGACGACGGCCCGGAGCAGCCGACCGCTCCGGTCGAGAAGCCGGAGATCGACCTGCGCAAGGTGGACCTCGCCAGGATGTTCGCGAATGTGCGCACCGCCCAGCGCAGGGCGAGCAAGCTCAACCCGACCGTGGACATCCTCGGCGTCACCCTGATCCGCGACCATGGACATCCCCGCGTGTACGCGATCGCCGGCAACCGCGCGAGCGGCAAGTGCGTCCAGGTCGTCTCGGACTTCGCCGGCCGGGTCGGTGCGACCGGCCCGTACGACTGCAGCTGAGCCACCCGCGGTCGATACCCTCCACGAATGCGCGCCCAACCCGAGCAGCAGGCCCCACCCGTCCAACGGTTGCGCCTGAGGTACGCCAAGCGTGGCCGTCTGCGTTTCACCAGTCACCGTGACTTCAGCCGGGCCTTCGAACGGGCGATCTTCCGGGCTCGGGTGCCGATGGCGTACTCCTCCGGCTTCAACCCGCATCCGCGGATCTCGTACGCCGGCGCGTCGCCGACCGGTGCCGCGAGTGAGGCCGAGTACGCCGAGCTCGCCCTGGCCCAGGAGGTCGATCCGGAACAGGTCCGAGCCGACCTCGACGCGGCCCTGCCGGCGGGTCTCGATGTCCTCGAGGTGGTGATCTCGGCCGGAGGGGCGCTGGCCGATCGGCTCGAGGCCTCGCACTGGGAGATCGAAGTGCCGGGGATCGCGCCCGAAGACCTCTCCGAGGCCGTCGGCACGCTGCTCGCCGCGGAGGCCGTCGAGGTCGAGCGGATGACCAAGAAGGGGTTGCGCACCTTCGACGTCCGAGCGGCGGCGATCAGCGCCCGCGCCGCAGCCTGCCCCGCACATCCGGAAAGTTGTGCGATACTCGCCATGGTCCTACGGCATGGTTCGCCATCCGTGAGACCCGACGACGTTCTCGCCGGACTGCGCAACGCAGCCGGGTTGAGCATCCCGGCGGCTGCCGTGGCACGCCGCTTGGAGCAAGGCCCGCTGTCGCGCGATGGCACGGTGGGCGACCCGTTGGCACCCGACCGCGACGCGGCCGGCTGAGGTTGGTGACAGCTTCCTCGGCATCGGCGGCCGCTGACCGCGGTCGGTGACGGCGGACTCGTTCACTCGACGTGGCACCACGGAGGGTGTCGTCGCCCCAAGGAAAGCTTTCGTCGTACGACGCCGGCGGGTCCGCCCACCGACCGAGTGCGGCAGTGACCAGGCGGACGTCCACCCGAGGGCGAGGCGTACGCCGAGGAGCTCGGATGAGCCAGACCCCCGACGAGAACAACCAGCCCACCACCGCGGCCGCCGCGCCTCCTGCCCCTCCGGCGGCCGAGACCGCCCCTTCGCCGGCACATGCCACCCCTCCGGCGGTCGAGCCTGGCGAGGCCCCCGCCAAGAAGGCCCCGGCGAAGAAGACCGCAGCCAAGAAGGCCGCGAAGAAGGCTCCGGCGAAGAAGACCGCCGCCAAGAAGGCCGCTGCACTGGGCGAGCCCGGTTCGGCGGACGAGCCTGTCGAGACCCCCGCCAAGAAGGCCGCGAAGAAGGCTCCGGCCAAGAAGGCGGCGGCGAAGGCCGCGGCCAAGCCCGCCGGCGAGAGTGCCGACCAGTCCGACGCGGGCGCGCCCGAGGTGTTGTTCCAGGCCCCCGAGAAGGCCCCCGAGAAGGCACCGGCGAAGAAGGCAGCGAAGAAGGCCCCGGCGAAGAAGACGGCCGCGAAGAAGGCTGCCGCGGCGGACGAGACTGTCGAGACTGCGGACTCCGAGGCGACTCCCGCGAAGAAGACCGCACAGAAGACCGCGAAGAAGGCGCCGGCGAAGAAGGCGGCGTCGGGGGGCGGCAGCTCGGACGAGTCCGCGCCGAGCGAGCCGAACGGCGAGAACGACCAGGGCGGCGCCGAGGGCGAGGGCGGTGAAGGCGGAGAGGGCGGCGCCCGTCGCCGTCGTCGCCGCGGTGGTCGCCGTCGCGGGCGCAAGGGCGGCGGCGGCGGGGGCGAGAACGCCGGCGGTCCGGAGAGCGCCGACGACGACGCATCGGACACCTCGGACGACGATCACGAGTCCGACGAGGGCGGCAACGGCGAGGGCGACTCCGCTGGTTCGCGCCGGCGCCGGACTCGTAACCGCACGCCCAAGGAACGCAATCCCGAGGACGAGATCGCCAGCGTCAGCGGGTCGACCCGACTCGAGGCGAAGAAGCAGCGCCGTCGCGAGGGCCGCGAGGCCGGCCGCCGGCGCGCCCCGATCGTCAGCGAGGCCGAGTTCCTCGCCCGTCGTGAGGCCGTCGACCGGGTGATGGTGATCCGGCAGCGCGAGGACCTCACCCAGATCGGCGTGCTGGAGGACAAGGTCCTCGTCGAGCACTACGTCAGCCGCGCGTCGCAGACCTCGATGATCGGCAACGTCTACCTCGGCCGGGTGCAGAACGTGCTGCCGTCGATGGAGGCCGCCTTCGTCGACATCGGCAAGGGCCGCAACGCGGTGATCTACGCCGGCGAGGTCAACTGGTCCGCACTTGGTCACAAGGACGGCCAGCCGCGCAAGATCGAGTCGGTGCTGCAATCGGGCCAGACGATCCTGGTCCAGGTCACCAAGGACCCGATCGGGCACAAGGGCGCCCGGCTCACCGGGCAGATCAGCCTCCCGGGCCGCTTCCTGGTCTACGTACCCGACGGCACCACGAGCGGGATCTCCCGCAAGCTTCCCGACACCGAGCGCAACCGTCTCAAGACGCTGCTCAAGCAGATCGTCCCCGACTCCGCCGGCGTCATCGTGCGCACCGCAGCCGAGGGCGCGAGCGAGGAGGAGCTCACCCGCGACGTCGAGCGCCTCACCGCACGCTGGAGCGACATCGAGGAGAAGGTCAAGGCCGGCCAGGCGCCGCAGCTGCTCTACGGCGAGCCGGACCTGACCCTCAAGGTCGTCCGCGACCTGTTCACCGAGGACTTCAGCAAGCTGGTCGTCGACGGGGCCGACGCGTGGGATCTCGTCGACGGGTACGTCTCACACGTGGCCCCGGACCTGCGCGAGCGGCTGGAGCGCTTCGAGATCACCGAGAATGGCAAGGACGTCTTCGCCACCTACCGCGTCGACGAGCAGATCGCCAAGGGGCTCGACCGCAAGGTGTGGCTGCCGTCCGGCGGCTCCCTGATCATCGACCGCACCGAGGCGATGACGGTCGTCGACGTCAACACCGGCAAGTTCACCGGCTCGGGGGGCAACCTCGAGGAGACCGTCACCAAGAACAACCTCGAGGCCGCCGAGGAGATCGTCCGCCAGCTGCGGCTGCGCGACATCGGCGGCATCATCGTCGTCGACTTCATCGACATGGTGCTGGAGTCCAACCGCGACCTGGTGCTGCGCCGCCTTGTGGAGTGCCTGGGCCGCGACCGCACCCGCCACCAGGTCGCCGAGGTGACCTCGCTGGGACTGGTCCAGATGACCCGCAAGCGGATCGGGACCGGCCTGCTCGAGGCCTTCAGCGAGCCCTGCGCGGCCTGCCAGGGCCGCGGCGTCGTCGTCCACGACCACCCGGTCGAGTCCGCCGGCTCCAGCGCCACCGAGGACGAGCCGCGCAACCGCCGCGGTCGCGGCGGCCGCGGTCGTGGCAAGGGCGGTGACTCCTCGAACACTGCGAAGAAGGAGCCGGCCAAGCCGTCGCCGAAGGATCTCGCCGGGAGCCGCCCGCCTGCCCCCGAGGATGCGTCCGAGGAGCCGTCGGGGGAGCCGTCGGGCAAGCCTGCGGATGCCCCCGTCGAGGCAGCTGAGGAGAAGCCGGTCGAGGCGTCCCCTGAGGCTTCCCCCGAGGTGTCCTCCGAAGTGTCCGAGCCCGACGACAGCGTCGAGTCGCCGACTGCCGAGCCCCAGACGCCTCCGGCCCCGCCCGCTCCCACGGTCGTCAGCAGCACCCGACGGCGCCGCAGCGCGAGTCGACCGGCGGGTCCGCCGGTCACGGTGGACACCGCTGCGCCCGCGGACAGCACAGACGGCACCGACGGTGTCGAGCCGAGCGTGGACGCCGAGGATGCCGAGAACCCCGATGAGCCGCACGTCGTGCACGTGCCGATCAAGAAGAAGGGCGCCCGCAAGCGGTAGTCGCGTTGGGCTCACGCCACGTGGACGTCGAGGACCACTTCTGCGACTGCGTCCCACGCGGCGACCAGATCGACGCCCGGATCCCGGAGCCACTGGATCTGGATCCCGTCCAGGAAAGCCAACACTGAGGTCGCCAAACGATCCGGTGCGGGGTGCCAGGGCGCGGCGACCTCGGCCAGGAGTTGCACCGCCCGCCGTTGTCGCTGCACGAAGTAGTCGTGCGCGGGATGGGCGGGGTCGAGTGATTCCGCGCTGAGCACGGTGTAGAGCCGGATCAGGTCGGGCTGAGCGCTGTTGCGTACGACGAGGTCGTGCAGCGCCGCGCGCGTGGCGGCGCGGTCGAGCGGACCGGCGAATCGTCGTCGCAACTCGGCCTCGTCGAGGGCGTCACGTCGCTCGAGGAGCGCGACGAGGACGGCCTCCTTGGACGAGAAGTGGTGCAGGATCCCCGCGCGTGTCATCGCGCACGTCTCCGCCACCTGATCGAGCCGCAGTCCGCGATACCCGTGCTCGGCGACCAGTCGCTCCGCCGTGTCGAGGATCTCCTCGCGGCGGGTGCCGGCGTCCAGACGACGCCTCGATTTGCCGACGGCCATGGGGGAATCGTAACATCACCTACCAACTGGAAGGTAGGTAAGGCGATGACGCGCTCACCCAGGAGGAGCCGGACCGCGCTGACGCTGCTTGTCGGGGTGCTGGTCACCAGTGCGTTCACAGCGCCCCGGTCGGCGGCTTCATCGACCGGGCCGACCGTGCGCGGCTACCTCTCCGGACCGACTGCGGCCATGCACCGGCTCAAGGATCGGCGGTTCTCCACAGGCGCCGCGCGCGCCGGGACGACCGTGGTGAAGGTGGGGACAGCGAAGGCCGGAACGGCGATCACCGCAGGCTTCGGAGTGGCGATCACCGACGCGTCTGCCTCGCTGCTTCTCCACGATCTCGATGCCACCCACCGGGCCGCGGTGATGCGCGAACTGTTCAGCCCGAGCCGCGGTATCGGACTCAGCTTCCTGCGCGTACCGATCGGGGGCAGTGACTTCA
Organism: Marmoricola sp.; assembly: GCA_036384455.1. Lineage (GTDB taxonomy): Bacteria > Actinomycetota > Actinomycetes > Propionibacteriales > Nocardioidaceae > Marmoricola. Next base: position 7,097 of record DASVMH010000308.1, read on the forward strand.
TCACCGGAGGGGCGCCCTACACCTACGACGACCAGCCGAGCGGGCGTACCGACCCCGATCTGTCGGGCTTCTCGCTCGGGCGCGATCGCCGCACGGTGCTCCCGGTCGTACGACGGGCGCGATCGCTCAATCCGCACATCGTGGTGATGGCCAATCCGTGGACGCCACCGGCGTGGATGAAGACCGACGACACGTTGATCACCAAGACACCTCTCGGGACCCTCAGACGCCGCTACTACGGCGCGTACGCCGGCTATCTCGTCCGTGCGGTCAAGGCGTTCGAGAGGCAGGGCGTCCCGGTGCGCTACCTGGGCGTGCAGAACGAGCCCTACACGCCGTTGCTCGGGTCGGTGGTCAAGATCCCGAGCTCGTTCCTCACCGGTCTCGATGAGGGCAGCCTGATCCACGATGACCTCGCGCCGCGGCTCAGGAAGGCGAAGTTGAGCCCCCGCATCGTGGGGTACGACGACGGCTACCAGCGGTCGGAGACGTTCATCCCGCTGATGATGGCCAGGGCGAGCGGCGACGTCGCCACGTTCGCCTATCACTGCTACTACGGCGATCCGAGCAGCATGCGGATCGAGGGCGCGCTGTATCCCGACGTCGAGCAACTCGAGACCGAGTGCGCGACCAATCTGTCCAACATCGAGCCGAGCGAGATGATCATCCGCAGCCTGCGCAACGGCGCGAGCGGCGTACAGCTGTGGAACGCGGTCCTCGACGAACATGGGGGACCCAAGATCGGTGCGGGCTGCGTCGGGCTGCCACTGACCGGCCCGGGAGCGGGCAAGGACTGCACGGCGCCGGTGATCGTGAACCGTTCGACCCATCGCTATCGGCTGACCGGAGACTTCTGGTCGCTGACCCAGTTCAGCCGGTTCATCCGTCGCGGCGCAGTGCGCGTCTCCTCGACCTCGAAGAGTTGTTTCACCTCGCTGCTCCCCTCGCAGCATTGCGGCGTGGAGACGGTGGCCTATCGCAACCCCGACGGCAGCTTCGTGCTGGTCGCGACCACGCACGACGGGCATCCGCACAAGCTCACGATCGAGCAGGGTGGTCGTCGTTTCGACGCCACCCTGCCCGATCGAGCCACGGCCACGTTCGTCTGGCGATGATCGGTGTCGCGTCTCAGGGGCGCTTGTACGCCGCGTGGTCGATGAGGTGGATCTTCGTCGATGCACAGCCGGTCGTGGGGTGCGGCACGTACTGCGACCGGGTCGCGTTGGGGACGTACACGCGGAAGCCGTCCACGTGACGCGGGTGGCACTTCGACGCGTCGTAGAGGCTGGCGTTCACCTCGTGGACCAGCGACCGCAGCCGCTGCCCGGGCTTGAGGACGTGGGTGTGTGCGGTGCCCGTGCGCCTCGCGGCGGCCCCGATCTGGGTGCCGTTCCCGCCGCCGACGTACGACACGCCGCCGAACCCGCCGGTGACGCACGTGTGGTGGCTGCGGTTGCGGATCACCAGCCAGCCCCAGCGCTGGTTCATCGCCTCGCCACCGGGCTTGTGGTGGAAGCTCACCGTGAGGTCGGCGTTCGTGCAGTGCGGCACCGTCTTCGCGCCGGCGGCGCCCGCGGCACCGGCCGGGCCGATCAGGGCCACCCCGGCGACGACGATCGCGGTGGCGAGGGTGCTGAGGATCCGGTTGAGCATCGTGGTTTCCCTTCCCGAGGCACCCGGCGGGTGCGTACGTAGGATTGACGCGATCGCAGCATGGAAGGTTGCACCCGGCACCAGTCGCGCTGCAAGGATGCTCTGGTGGACGTGCGAACGCGTGTGGGCGCGTGGCTACTGGTGGGGAGCGCACTCGCAGTGGTGCCAGGAGGATTCGACACATTTGCGCTCCCGAAGCTTGCAGTAGCCGCGCTCGCGATCGCGGTCGTGCTTGCGGCTCCTGGCGGCGGGCGGCTCCCCGTGCCCGTTGTCGGTCTGCTGGCGGCTGGCGTCGTGATCGGCGTGGTCGTGGCGATCGTGCACCCTGGAGTGGCGGCCTCACTCGTCGGCCGTTGGCCTCGCTACGAGGGGCTGCCGACAGCCGCGGTATACGCGAGTGCGCTCATCGCCGGCGCCCGCTCCGTCACGTCGGGGCAGTCGGCGAGAGACCTGCTCGAGTTTCCGTTCGTCGCACTTTCCGGGGTGTGTGCGGTTGCGGCGGTCTTCGATCTGGCCGGCCACGACCTGCTCGGGTTCGAGGGCCACCGCATCGGCGGCTTCCTCGGGAACGCCTCCGATCTGGGCATGCTGATGGCCCTTGTCTTCGCCGTGCTCGCTGGGTGGCAACTGGTCGAGCGGACTGGGGTGGGTGCGGTGGGTGCGGCGCTTGCGCTGTTCGTTGTCGCGACGACGGGTTCACGTGCGGCGTACCTCGCTGTTGTCGCGGTGGTTGCGGTGCTCGCACTGTCGGGGGCACGGCGGCGGGTGGTCTTCGCCGGCTCGGGCGTGCTCGTATTCCTGGCTGCGCTCGTGGCGGCGATCCCGGGCTCGCGTGATCGGATCCTCAGTGGGCACACGGTCGAAGGCCGCGAGCTGTTGTGGGGCGAGACGCTGCGCCTGCTACGGGATCATCCGTGGGGAGTGGGCCCGAGCCGGTTCGTCGATGCGATCCCGCGTTACCACGACTGGACCTGGATCGATCGCGTCGGTTGGCAGAATCCTCCTGACTCGGCACACATGTGGGTGCTCCAGGTCGCGGTGATCGGTGGGCTCCCCCTGCTGGTCGCCGTCGTGGCCGCCGCGGTGCTCGGTGCCCAGGAGGCGGTGCGCTCGGCGGCCCATGATCAACTGCGTTGGGCGTTGATCGCGGGCGTCGTCGCCTATGGCGTCGGGTTGCTGACGCACTTCACGGGACCGGGGACGACCCCGATCGCGGCATTCGTGGCCGGGGCCGCGTGTACGCGCGCGGCGGTGCAAGAGTCGCGTACGCCGGCGACGGCGACGCGAGCGAGACGGCTACCGGTCCTCGGGGTGACCGTGATGGCAGTGATTGCTCTCGGGGCGGGTCTCGGGGCGGTGGGCGAGCGATCATGGCAGCGTGGGGTGGATCTGGCTGCAGCCGGTGACATCCCCGCTGCAGACGCCGCGTTCGTGCGTGCCCGCCGGTGGCTCCCCTGGGACGCCGACCTCCCGGGGATTGCCGCCCAGTCGTTCGCCGGTGCGGCGTCGAGCGGCGATGACGCGGCGGCGAAGGCAACCCTGCGCTGGGCGGATCGGGCGCTTGAGCGGACGCCCAGGTCCGCGCCAACACTCACGGCTCGCGCAGTCGCTGCGATCACGCTGCGAGATGGCGTCGCGGCGCAGCGCGATCTCGATCGCGCCCTGGCCATCGACCCATGGGACCCGCGCACCTGGATCCAGGTGGGTGTCGTGCGGGCGGCATCGGGTGACTTCGACGGCGCGGAGCGCGCGTTGGCGCGGGCGTTGCGCATCGACCCCGGCAATGCCCAGGCCGCGGGCCTGCTCAGGCAGGTCCGCGGCCTGGCCGCCGAGTGATCTCGAGCCCGCGCCGCTCTCAGTAGTGCAGGTGCTTGAAGGTGGCGTTCGTCCCTGACCTGATCGTGATCCGGCCGAGCTTCTTCTTCCTGAACGCCGTCTGGTCCCCGTCCCGTGTCTTGTTGAAGAAGCCGACGGCATAGACCGTGTAGCGTCCCGGTGCGAGGCCGGTCACCTTCCACTCTCCATTGGTGTTGAGTTGGTCGGCACGGGAGCTGAGGTTGTTCTTCGGGTCGACGATGTAGACGGCGGCGAAATCATCGTGTTTGGGGTTCGGCCCACGCCACTTCCCGGCGTACTTGAACAGCAGCTTCCCGGAGACGCTGCCTCCCCACGAGGCCTTCGGTGCGACCTTCTTCAGCTTTGTCGTCTTCGAAACCGTGACCTTGATCTTCGCGCCGTGCTTCATCCCCTTGTTCTCCAAGATGTCCCGGTAGAACGTGGGGGGCAGCTTCGAGACCGTCGTATCCGCGTAGTTTCCGTTGCCGATCAGCTTGCTCGCGCGGCCGAAGGAGACCCTGTATGTGCCGGTCTCCAGCCGGTTGAAGGAATAGTGCCCGGACTTGGTCGCCGTGAGGTTGTCGAGCCACTTGCCCTTGGCCGTCCACAGCGAGACGATGCGGTCGATGTCGGTGGCGCCCTTCGGCAACTTGATCGTGCCCTTGACAACACCACCCTTCTTCAGGCCGATGTTCACGCCAGTCTTGGCATGGGCGGCGGTGGTTTCGAAGTAGGTACCTGTGGATCCCTGATAGACGGCGGGCAGGTAGGTGGTGTCGTAGTCACCCGCGCTGACCTTGAACGAGCGTGTGTCGTTGGCGTAGATCAGCGGCAGTGTAAAGCTGCCGTC
>DASVMH010000309.1:0-2947 GCA_036384455.1 Marmoricola sp.
CCGGCGTCCTTCAGGCTGGAGAGGTCGATGTCGATGTTGACTCCCGACTCGCGCGTGGCGCTGCGAAGCACGTTGACGATCCAGGTGTTCAGTGAGCTGCCACCCCTGGAGGCGAGCTCTTCGGCGCGGGCCTTGATCGACTCGGGGATGCGGACGGTGATCCGGGCCAGGTCGCCCTCGTCGGCCTCGGCGTCCCCGATCGGTTCGGCGGCTCGAGCGGCGTCCTCGGCGCCTTGCTCGAGGACGAAGTCGATGTCGCGCCCGGACAGTCGGGCCTCGACGCTGCCCGAGCGCATCGCGCTGGTGATCTCGGCGGCGGCCTCCGACAGCACTTCCATGAGGGTCAGCCGCATCGCCGGGTCGAGGGCGAGGCTGAGTCGTTCCGCGGCGTCACGGACCTGCTCGCCACCGGTCGCGGTCGCGGCGGTCAGGTCGGTGCGCAGTCTCTCGACGTACGGCGTGATGTCCATGCGCACCACTATGACATCACTATGACGTCATAGTCAAGCAATCTGACGTCAACGATGATGTCAGAGGCGAAGAGGGGGCCGCCGCCGCGCGGCGACCCCCTCCCCGATGGCACTCAGAACCCGCCGGTCCCATTCGGCGTGCCGAGCCCGGTCGGGCCGTCCCAGCCGGAGCGTGCCGTGCACCACTGGGCGGGCGAGCACGAGCCGTTGCTGCCGCTGGTCACGTCGAACAGCGAGCCGCTGTGGGCGTACGGGATGGCGTTGGCATATCCCGCGGTGTCGCCCGAGAGCGCGTAGACCGAGGCGATGATCGGAGAGGACTCGCTGGTCCCGCCGACCTGGGCCCAGGTCGAGGCGCGCTTGCTGGTCGGGAAGTAGACCGCGAGGCCACCCGCCGACGGATCGGCGGCCGCGGAGACGTCCGCGATCGCCCGCTTGCTGCATCCGGTCCCGAACGACGCCGCGGCCGACAGCGCCGCATTGACCGTCGAGCAGCCGCTGCCGGCGCCGTCCCAGGCGGTCTCGCTCCACCCGCGGCTCGAGCTCGACGAGCTCAGGCTGGTGCCGCCGACCGCGGTCACATAGTCCGAGGACGCCGGGAAGCTGCCACCCTGGTAGCCGTCGTCACCCGTGGATGCGGTCACCGCGATGCCGGGGTGGTTGTAGTAGGAGCCGTACGTCGCGTCGGAGAGGTCGCCGCCGCCGTAGCTGTTGCTGATCGCGACCACGCCGGGCTCCGAGGCCGCCGTCTGTGCGGCCTTGCCGAGGTTCGCGATCGACGCCGAGGTGGCCTCGACGACCAGGATCTTGCAGTCCGGACATGCGGCCGAGACCGCATCGACGTCGAGCGCCGTCTCACCGGCCCAGCCCACGTCGAAGGAGGGCAGCTTCGTGCCGCCGGTCTGGTTGACGACGGTGAGGCAGCCGCTTGCGGTCGTGCAGGCGGGCAGGCCGAACTGGCTCCGGTAGACGGCCAGGTCGGATGCGAGGCGGGGATAGCCGTACGCATCGACGATGGCGACCGTACGGCCGCCGGAACTGGTGCCGTCTAGGTTGTACGCGTCGCGCAACTGACTCGGCGTCAGGCCGCTCGCCGGCGGGGCGGATGCACGCTGCACCGCCTGGGCGCCGGCGCCGGTCATCGCGGCGGAGGGATGAGCCTTCGTGCGTGGCACCATCACCTGGGCATCGCAGGAGGCCCGGGTCGCCTTCGTCGTGGTGGCACACACGCGCTGGGCGTGCATGCCGTGGGTGGCGGCGAGGTGCTGGTGTACTGCGCCGCTCGCAGCGTTCGCGGTCCCTGCCGTGCCGGCTGCGATCAGCAGCGCTGTGGCGAGGAATCCGACGACATGTTGGTGTCGCAAGGTGCACTCCATCGTCCGGCCCGATCCGATTCTCGGGCGACTCCGGTCAACCTCGCGCGAGTCGCGGCGGACGCGCCAGAGTCTTGTGCGTACGCAAACATGCAGTGCACAAGGCTGCAGAAGCGCCGCGCCTCACCGGGTGGCGGCCCCCAGCGCAGGCAGGCTGAGCGACGAGGGGTACTTCGCGGAGTCGTACACCTTCAGGACGGTCAGCGTGCTCGCCGCGTCGGGCAGGGTGGGCAGCAGGTGCGGGACGTCGAAGGCCTGCACGGCGATCCGCAGGCGGTGTCCCTTCTGGATCGCCGCGCCCGTCGGGAAGATCTCCACGTCGACCGAGGCGATCTGGCCCTTGCCGAGCTTGTGCTTGCTCGCCTTCGTGAACGGGTGGTACGGCTGGATCAGGGTGCCGTCGAGGTAGCGGGACCTGCTCTTGTCGAGCTGACGCAGCGAGATCACCTGCCAGCCGCCGGTGAGCCGGGAGACCGTGCCGTCGGGCGCCTCGTCCTCGACGGTCACCGAGAGCATCCCGTCGCCACTGTTGCTGGAGACGAACAGGTGCGCGTTGATCGGACCCTGGAAGGCGAACTGCTTGGTCAACGGCGCGGTCGAGAAGACGACGCCGGCCTTGTCGTTGAACGAGTTGTTGGTGTTGCACGGGTTGGGCAGCGGCACCTCACCCATGAGGCCGGCGGTCCACTGATCGGTGGAGCGCGTGCACAGACCGGCGACCGGGATCGGGTAGACCGAGGACGTACCGCCGGTCACGGTGCCGGTGGTCAGCGATCCGGCGGCGCCGGCCGTCTTGGCGGTGCCCGAGAGCTTGTACGTCTGCGCGTGCCGGTCGGCGCCGACCCAGTGCTTCGTGGTCAGCCACTTGCCGGTGCCCTGCTGGTAGTAGGTGATCGCCGCGATGTCGGAGTTGAGCGCGGGGTCGGCGATGCCCTTCACGTAGTGATCGAACCAGCGCAACTGCATCTCGTTGAGAGTGCCGTACCCCGAGGCGTCGAAGCCGGTGCCGCCCGACGCCTGCAGGTGGTTCCACGGGCCGATGACCATCTTGACCGGGACGTGTCGGTTGTCGAGGTTCTCGAACAGCAGCGGGGTGCCGCGCTG